>JAWWPC010000317.1:0-3612 GCA_033851055.1 Kribbellaceae bacterium
CTGGCCGACACGTTGGATCCGCCGCTGCGCGTTATCGTCGAATCGGCCTATGATCGGAGCACCTCCCCCGGCGTCCCGGCTCCGTTTAATCCCCTGTATTTGCCCAACCCGGTGACATTTGGCACCAACTTGCTCGTCGCGATTCCGACCGGACTCGACAACGGAATCAGCGACTTCGCGGGAACTCGTCCGCTCGGAACCACAAGGCCGGGGCCATTTGGGGTCGGCGGTCCGGCGACCGTCGGTATTAACGGTCAGCCGACGCCCTCGCCCAGCGCGCCGACGCAAGGCACCACCCCGACGATTCCGGTGCTGTTCAGCTCGCCGGGCGGCGGCTTGTTCGCGCTCCTTGTCCCGGCAAACCTCCTGGGAAGCCTCACGGCACCAAATGGTGGGATGCCGAACATCACGTCGTTGTTGAACCCGAGGGCTGGCCTGTCGAATCTGGCGACGGTGGCAGGCCAAACCCCGACCGGAGCGACCCCGGTCAGTCCTGCCGTCGTGTCGTCCACGAGTGACACGCCGGCACCCACCACGTCGGAGGCCGCCGGTTCAGGTCAGCAGCTGGCGCTGGCGCCGAGCCCGGCAAACGCTGCGCCGCCGCCGTCGAACGACGATCAGTTCAGCAACACGAACGCAGGGCCGCGGCTCAACGTGTTGCGGCCCTCGCTCGGCGCGCCGGACTCACAGCAGGGGACCAGCTCGACGAACGGCTCGCAGTCCACGAATAACCCGATCGGGTCGGCTGTCGCCGGTGTGACGAGTTCCATTGCTGGCGTGACGAACTCCATCAGTTCCACGCTTGGCGGCCTGTCGAAAGCCGCCAATGGGGGTACGAAGTAAGCGCTCATCGCGTTGGTGCAGTCGACCTGGATGAATAAACGAACACCGATCGGCATCCTGGGCCCGTCGTTGCACCTGCCGCGACGGCCGGCTCGAGAATCCGAACAAACCGATGCGTGTACTCACCACGCCGCGCATCAGCACTTTGCATGCATCTTGTTGGTCAGAACCGTCGCCACGGTGTGAGGCTGACGCCGCGCACCTTGCGCTGGATGTCGATCGCAAGAATGGTGATCGGCGTGATGTGCGCCGCCACTTTGGTGGGGTCGGCCGCATGCTCAGACACCTCAATGCGCAACCGGAACATCGACATCAGCAAGATCTTCTCCGTTAAGTCGACATTCGGGCCGGACTACAGGGTCGTCACCAGCGGTCCCACTGGCATCGATCCGCGGCTTCTCGCACCCCCACGCTCTCACCGGACATGACGTTCGATCCCGCCGACTGTTCGAAGTATGCATTGGGTCAGACGCTGCCGAGCGGCCTCACGGGAAAGATGGCCACTGTGTCCGCCGAGGGCGACAATAACCGCTTCGTTGCAGTCGCGGTGCAGACTTCACAGCAGGTTCCCTACGAGCCGCTCAGCGACAACTGCAAGCACATCGCGTTCACCGTCCGAAGCGTCAACGGTGTCATCGACGTGATCGATGCGGCTCACATCGCCGCAGCGCAAACGCTCGCCACCCATCGGGTGCTTAAAGCTACGCTCGGCGGCCAAGAACGCTCCGGCGAGTTGTACAACTACACCGCATATCTCGGGAACAGCCTGGTGCTGGTCGCCGCCAACCCGTTGGTTGTGCCCAACCAGCCGTTGATTGCGGTCGACGTCGAGAAAGCCCGCCGGCTGCTGACCGATTCGGTGGCGGCCGTCCGCGGCTAGAACGATATGGGAACCGACCCAGCCATGGCCTCGGCCCGCCATTAGGAAGTGAGCAAAATATCGTGTACGACGACCCGGCTGTGTGTTTGGTTCCACTCTCCGCATCGCACCGGCGACATCACTTCCAAACCAGCTACGCGGCTTCGACTCGCCGCCCGCTTACTTGCATCGCGTAGCGACTGTTCAGCTAAGCGCGGACCCGATCGCGTCAGCGGCGACCTGCGCGCTTCGGCGGTCGAGATGGCCGTAGACGCCGATGGTGGTCTGGATGGATTCGTGGCCGAGATGCTGCTGGATGATCGGCAGGGGCACACCGGCGGCGAACATCCACGACGCACAGGTGTGGCGCAGGTCGTGCACCCGTGGCGACTTCGTCAACCCGGCCTTCATGGCGCTCTCGCGGCCGGGCTTCCATCCCCCGTTGTAAAACTCTTGTGCGCGAACGGGGTTGCCGGCCCCATTGGTAAACAGGAAGCCCGGCGTAGTGAGGTCGATGGCCTCGAGGGCGGCGGGCGGCAGGCTGATCGTGCGGATCGACTTCTTCGTCTTCGGCGGCCCAATCTTGGGCCGATAGTCACCGGAGTACTTCCAGGCCTTGGTAATTCGGCAGGTCTTGGCATCTGCATCGATGTCGGCGGCCGTCAGCGCGGTGGCCTCGGAGAAACGCATGCCAGTCGTGACCAGCCAGGTGGCGACGTTCTTCCACCGTTGCCGCTCGATGTGGTCACGGACAAGGACGAACTCCGGCGGTGTAAGGAACACCGTCTCCTCGACGCGGGTTTGCGGCAGCCTTCGGCCCTGACAGGGGTTTGAAGCCATCACACCGGCGCGCACCGCGGCATTGAACGCCCCCGACACGAATCCGTGCTTGTTCGAGATGGTCTTTCCGCTGCCGCCGAGCTGCTTCACCCACCGCGCAATCGTCGTCTCACTGACGGCGGTGATCGGCATAAGGCCGAACACCGGATCGACGTCTCGGGCGACGTACGTGCGGTAGCGCGCGATGGTGGCCGGCTGCACGCCGGTCAGGTTGTCGATGTGGGTGGTGAGCCACTCGGTGACCGTCGGGACGTGGCGGCCGATCTCGTCGAGCTCAACGATCCGCAGGGCCTCGTCAGGCCCGTGGTCCTCGAGCAGTGTCTTGAAACGCTCTGCAGCAGGCAGGTTCTCGAAGGTCAGCGATCGCTGGCGGCCGTCCTGGCGCCACAGCACCCGGTAGGCGTTTCCGGCGCGGTTCTTCTGGGCGTGGATGCTTGCCACAACCCTTGATGTTACGTCGTCTGTTACGTCGTTCCCGACGTAACTTTGGAAAGTAGCCCTGAGCTGGGCTTTCCTGGTGGAGCTAAGGGGACTCGAACCCCTGACCCCCACACTGCCAGTGTGAAAATGCCTGTGCTGCAGCGTGACACAGCGTCCACGATGTATCGGATAGTGCCTGCCTGCAACCCGTCTTCGTACTGATGTGTCTCGGACGTGCTTGCTGGCGACTAGGTGTCTTAGGACACCGCTAGGACACGTTGTACGTAATTTGGTAGGTACCTGCCGCCTCCATTGGCGGCGGGTTGCGTCCACCAGAGTGGTGTACGAGTCGGACCTGATCAGCGGTACTGGCATGTCGTAGCCGGATGAATGAGGGTCATCGCGTGATTCTTCGAGAGACCGTCCAAAGTCACTCGAGCAAAGGAATCGACGCGATGACCACTGCCCACGATATCGACTGGCCACAGGTGCTGGCTGAACGACTCACCACGACCCATCCCGACGTGCTGCGCGAGTTGCTCGCCACGTTCATTCACACCTTGATGGGCGCGGAAGCCGACGCGCTGTGCGGTGCTGGTTATGGTGAGCGCAGTGCCCAGCGCAGCAATGTCCGCAACGGGTATCGACAT
>JAWWPC010000003.1:0-2607 GCA_033851055.1 Kribbellaceae bacterium
CTGGTAGAACGCCGCGAGCTTCGGCGGGTCGTCGCAGTCCACGTTGACGGCGATGAACTGGCCTATGGCGGACATGAGTGCTCCTTCGTTCGGTTCTGGTCGGTCGACCGCGAACATCATCATCGAACCCGTGCCTGCCATCCCCTGTCAGGTAAGGGCGAATACTAAAGTGCGCATGTGCGTAACGATCCCTCCTCCTACCTCCAAGAACTCTTCTCGCTGGCCGGCCGGGTGGCGGTGGTGACCGGCGGCAGCTCCGGCATCGGCCGTGCCATGGCGCAGGCCCTCGGCCGGTCGGGAGCCGCCGTCGTCCTGATCGCCCGCCGGGAGGACGAACTCGCCGCCGCGGTGCGCGAACTCGAGTCTTACCGCTGCCGCGCCGCCTGGGTGAGCGCCGATCTGACCTCCCGGGACGCCGTACGGGAGGCGGCAGAGAAGGCCGTCGGGCCGTTCGGAGAGCCCGACATCCTGGTCAACTGCGCGGGAAGCAATCTGCGTCCGCCGATGGGCGAGCTGACCGAACAGCAGTGGGATGCCACCATGGCGGTCAACCTCGACGCCCCGTTCCTGCTCGGTCAGCGGTTCGGTCCGGGCATGGCCGCCCGAGGCTGGGGGCGGATAATCAACGTCGCCTCGCAGCAGTCGTTCCGCGCGTTCCTCAACAGCGGCGGGTACGGCGCATCGAAGGCCGCTCTGGTCGCGCTCTCGCGTTCCCAGGCCGAGGCATGGTCGCCGCACGGAGTGTGCTGCAACGCCCTCGTCCCAGGCTTCGTGCTCACCCCGCTGACCGCTCACGTCTCCGCGGACCCTGACCGGGTGGCGGCACTGGCCGGCCGCACCATGGTCGGCCGCAACGGGCTGCCGCGGGACTTCGCCGGAGCCACGGTGTTCCTGGCGTCCGCGGCCGCTGAGTACGTCACCGGCCAAGCGATCTTCGTCGACGGCGGCTTCTCGGCCCACTGAGAACAGGCTCAGCGCGGTGGGGCCGTCGTGGAGCAGCGCCGCCGCCTCGCGCAGGCCCAGGCCGTCCGGCACCGGGATCAGCCCGTCGGCCGGTACCGCGGTCCGCTCGGCATAGCCACCGCGTTCGCCGGTGTGACGGCTATCTCGATCACGACCTCACCCGGCCCGGCGACCGGGTCAGGAGCCCGGCCCAGCACCAGCACCTCCGGGTCTCCGAACCGCGTCGCCTCTATTACCCGCATGCTCACCACGGCCTCTCAGTCCGTACTCGTCCGGCGCTCAGCCGGCTCTGCCCGGCAGTCTGTTACCTCGACCTATGTTGAGGTCAACCATGATCTGCGAGTCGCCCCGCACACCTGGCCGCTCTGGAGGGGCTCGGCGCCTATGGGCTGCTGGCGATCGAGCGGCCGTTCGCACGCGGTGACCGGCTCACGCTGGCGGAGGGTACCTGGAACGCCAGAAATATGAGCGAAGTCACACCAAAGTCTTGACGTTTCCACTCGCCTGGGCGTAAACAAAGGGAAACAAACTCGAAACGGGGGTTAAACCACATGTACGTGGAGGAGCGGCAGCAGGAGATTCTGCGCCGGGCCCGCGCCGAGGGCCGTGTCGATGTGATGCGGCTCGCCGAGGAGCTGTCGGTGACCAGCGAGACGATCCGGCGGGACCTGACGGCTCTGGAGCGGGCGGGAGTGGTCCGGCGGGTGCATGGCGGGGCGATCCCGGTGGAGCGCCTGGGTTTCGAACCGGCGCTGGCCGCCCGGGACGCGGTGATGACGGTGGAGAAGGAGCGCATCGCCAAGGCTGCCTTGGCCGAGCTTCCGGACGAGGGCGCGATCATCATCGACGCGGGTTCCACGACGGAACGGCTCGCCGCCGCGCTCCCGATGGACCGGGAACTGACCGTCGTGGTCAACGCGCCGCCACTGGCGGTCTCCCTCGCGACACGCCCCAACCTCACCGTCATCATGCTGGGCGGACGGGTACGCCGTCGCACGCTGGCCACCGTCGACGACTGGAATCTGCAGATGCTGTCGCGGATCCACGTGGACGTGGCGTTCATGGGCACCAACGGCCTGTCGGATCAGTGCGGTTTCACCACCCCGGATCCCGCCGAGGCGGCGGTGAAGAGGTCGATGATCGCCTCCGCCCGGCGTGCCGTGGTACTGGCCGACCACACCAAGATCGGCAACGACTATTTCGCACGGTTCGCAGAGATATCCGAGATCGACACCTTGATCAGCGACAGCGGGCTCGACGGTGAGCTCATGTCGGACTTCGAGCAGGCGGGTCTGCGGGTGATCTGCACGTGATCGTCACGCTAACGCTCAACCCCAGCCTGGATCGCGCGATCGAGGTCGACCGGCTCGTCCGCGGATCGATGATCCGCACGCGGTCCGCGCGGCTGGACCCGGGCGGCAAAGGGGTGAACGTCTCACGGGCGCTGCTGGCCAACGACGTGGCCTCGCGCGCGGTCGTCACCGCGGGCGGGTCGGACGGCGACCAGTTCATCCATCTGCTGGAGGCCGAGCGGATCGCGGTCCGGGCGGTGCGCGTCGCCGGCCGGACCCGGTCCAACGTGACCATCGTCGAGCCTCAAGGGGTGATGACAAAGCTCATCGAGCCCGGCGGGGCGCTGTCCCG
>JAWWPC010000053.1:0-6162 GCA_033851055.1 Kribbellaceae bacterium
TGGAGAAGAAGCCACGATGGAAAAGCATCGAGGCTCCTCCTCCGCCTTGCGATGCACCCACCTGGACACCGCCAGCACTCAAGCTATTTGCCAGACACACCACTAGGCGCGCAGTCAACGCGGAGTAGGCCTTGATGATCGGGCTTCTGACCTCGAACCGGTGGGCCATCATGGCTCTGTCAGCTTGGTCGCCCGACCAGTCGAGGCGCCCGCCGTCGGAAGCGAGGCCGGGGTCCGGCTCGTCCTGACTCGGCTGACCGGTACAGGGCTGGTGCGCGTCCATGATGCCGGCAACTCCATCCTTGCCTCTCCTCATCAGGTGTTGTCCTGATGCATTGCCCCTGCGGTGGGCAGAGGAAGTCCACGCGAGCGTGTCTTGCAGCGCCGGCTAGGCGGCTGTCACTTACTGCTGTCCGACGACTACGATGCGGTCTACCGCAACGGGAAATCGTTTCGAGGAGCAACTATGAGTGAGCAGATGGACGAGGCCGAGCAGATCGACCAAGCCTCGGCCGACAGGCTGAAACTGCACCTTCCGCACAGTGCGCGGGTCTATGACTATTTCCTGGGCGGCAAGACCAACTTTGCCGTCGACCGGGACGTGGCTGAGCACCTGTTGGAGGCCTTCCCGGGGTTCAAGACCGCGGCCCAATCCAACCGCATGTGGATGCACCGCGCCGCCCGGTACGTCGCCGAGCGCGGTGTAACCCAGTTCCTCGACATCGGCACCGGCATCCCCACCAGCCCGAACCTGCACGAGGTCGTGCAGGAGGTCGAGCCGGATGCCCGGATCGTCTACGCCGACAATGACCCGATCGTGCTGGCACACTCTCGCGCCCTGCTGGTCAGCTCACTGACAGGCAAGACCGCCTACCTCGAGGCCGATGTCACAGATCCACAGGCGATCCTCGACTCTCCCGAGGTTCGCGAAACCCTCGACCTGAGCCAGCCGGTCGCCCTGAGCCTGGTCGGTGTGTTCCACTACCTGCCTGACGACAAGAAGCCCTACGAACTCGTCCAGCAGTTGGTCGACGCGCTCGCGCCAGGCTCTTACCTGATTTTCTCCCACTGCACACCGGACTTCGCGCCGGCGATGTGGGAACGGGCGATCCAGGTCTACAAAGCCGATGGCGGTGATGCCCAGGTTCGCAGCCGCGAAGAGGTCACACGGTTCTTTGCCGGCCTCGAGTTGGTCGAGCCCGGTGTCGAGGTTCCGTACCGATGGCACCCGGACGACGAGACCGAACGGCTCGTCGACAACGGCGAGTTCACCAACGTGAGTTGCAGCTTGTGGGTCGGCGTCGCCAAGAAGCCCTGACCTCCCCTGCGGCCATGGCGGCGCCTGGTCAGGTCGACGGGCGCACGTCGAGTTGAGCTACTGCGTCGCACATCCGGTCGCAGACGTGCGCCGTCCGGCGGTCATTCGGGCAAGGTCAGCAGGCGGACCCACCCGCCGTACTGCACCTCCCGGAAGGGCAACTTCGGACCGTTGAACGGCGAAACGCCGGGGAACTTGGGACAGACGAGTGGGTGGGTGGGCGTTCAAGCCTGCATGCGTGAGGTATCGGGTACAGGTCGTATCCGCCGACCGATCGGCGCCGCCAGTTCGGCGCAGACCCTGGCGTGCTCCCGGCGGGTGGCAGTGGCCGCGGTCGGATCACCCTGGTCGTACTGTAGGCCGGCCAGCAAGCTCCAGGACGAGTCCCGCAGCGGATCCAGTTCGACGGCGCGGTGTGCTGCCCGCAGTGCCTCGGCGTCGCGGGCAAGGCTCGCTACCTGTACGGCGGCATCGGCGGCGGCCAGGCGCAGGCGTTCCCTCTCGGGGAGGACCCATTCGGCAGGACCTACCTCAGGCAGCAACTCACCGGCGTACAGGTCGAGGACGCTCGACCAGTCGCTGAGGCTTCCAGATCGATGGGCTCGCCGCAGGCGCTTATCGAACTCCGCAAGGTCGGACCAGACCAAGGGCAGCGCCAGCCGGTAAGCATCACCCTGACGTTGCACCGCCTGATCGAGACCCAGCGCGGCGAGGCATTGCCGCACCGTGGAGGCGGCGACGTGCAGCCGGTGGGTCCCGGCGCCTGTTGGTGCGTCCGGCCAGAGGGTGTCGATCAGGCGTTCGCGGTGGACCTCTCGGCCGTGGTGGATCGCAAGTAGGAGCAGTAGTGCCCGCGACCGGGGGCGCAGCGGTGGCCATTCGACCGGTTTGCCGTCGATCTCGAGCTCGAAGCCGCCGAGGCAGCGTAAGCGGACCGTGTGCGTCGACTGCGCTGGTTCGGCCTCGAGCAGTTGGCGGGCGTGATCGAGCAGCGGATAGGCACCGGTCACGGCCGCCGAGCAGATGAGGGTCTCGGCTTGCTTCAGCTTCGTGGCCGTGTCCCGACGTCGCTTCCGGGCTGACGCGATCGTGGCGAGTGCAGCCGCCCAGGCCTCCAGCGTCTGCGCATCAAGGGCTTGTGCGGCCGTCGCGGCTCGCCGGAGCCGGTCGGCTGCCGCGTCGTCGTGGCCCGCCTTCAGGTGAGCTGCGCCAATGAAGATTCCTATTAGCAATGCTCCCCAGTGGTCGCCGTCGCCGGTACAGTCATCCACCAGTGACGCGCAACCGTCCGCGCGCCAGGCTTCCGGCTTGGTTGCCAGCAGCACCGATGCCTGCAGGCCGCGGGCGAGCCGGCCCAACCAGGGGAACTCCTCCGCCTCCGCCGAGCGCGCGATCTCCTCCAAAGGCACCACCGCATCGGACCAGTTGCCGCTGGCAAGTTCCGTGATAAGGATCCCCAGCCGCGCCCAGAGCCGGCTCGACGATCGGTCCGCCGGCTCGGCCGCGACCGGCGTCAGAGTTTCGCGGGCCTGGCCGAACCGTCCGGCCAGCAGATGGATCGTGCCCGCCGTCAGCCCGTCGTACGGCCCGTCGGCGGGATCGGGCACCCGCTGCGTCGCCTGCCGGAGTACCTGCGCGATCCGGCGTACCGGGTCGGAGTGGTCGGCGGTCGTCGTACCGGGTGGTGGGAGCGGGTGGCGCGACCAGACGGCGGCGAGCGCGTGTTCGTCGGCGCAGCGGGCCCGGAAGTCAGGATCATCCAGCAGCGACTCGGCGTGCCGGTAGGCGGACATCGCCGCGGCGATAGAGCCCGCGCGGAGCATCCGCCGGGCGCGCGCCAGCGCCAGCCACGGATCGTCATTTGGTAGGTCCGGCCGCGCGGCCCAGTCCTGTCCGGCCGGTGGACCAGCATCGACATGCTGCAGAAGACGTGCAACCGACGCCCAGTCGTCGGCCAGGGCATGTGCGCGCATCGCCTCGCGGTGATGGCCGGCGGCCTCCAGCAACCGTGCGCTGCGGGAGTGCGTCTCGCGCGAGGCGGCCGCTCCCAGCTCGTCGATCAGCAGCTCTTCGAGGTGGGTCTGCAGCACCTGGTGATACCGGTACGACGACCCGTCTTCGGTCGAGGTGGTGAAGAACTGCAGCGCTTCCAGCTCCTCCAGCACGGCGGCACTGCCCGTGCGCTGGAGCAGTTCGTCGCACAGCGGTCCGGTCAATCGGCCCAACGTACTGGTGATCAGCAGGAACTCCCGCCGGTCCGGCTCCAACTCGGCCAGCACGTTGCGGGTCAGGTAGGCCCGGATCAGCCGCGACCGTCCGCCGAACTCGGTGACTGCGCGGATCCGCTCGGCGTCGGACTTGCCCTTCGTGGCCAGGTGGAAGAACTGCAGCCCGGCAGCCCACCCACCGGTACGACGTGTCAGCGCCGCCGAGGCCTCGAGCGACAGAGTCCGCCGGTAGACCGAGCGGAACAACTCCTCCACCTCCCAGGAACGGAAGCGGAGGTCGTCACCGTCAAGCTCCCGCAGGTCACCCGACACGATCAGGCGCGACGTGTTCAGCGCTAGCGGCCGTCGTGACCCGAGCAGCAGCCGAAGGTGCCGCGGTCGGAACTCCAGGAAGCGCTCGAGCGCGGCCTCCGCCGGGCTACCGACCAGCTCGTGCGCGTCGTCGATGATCAATTGGACCGGCGAGAGCACGGCTTCCTCGGCGGCGACGATCAACTGGTCCGCCGTCGAAGCCTCGGCCAGCCCGTCGGGAAGCACGGCGGACAACGCCTCGGCCAGGTGCCGGACGAGCGCGGTCTCCGATCTGTCGTCGGGGCCGGCCTTGTACCAGGCGGTCGGCCTCAGCGGAGTGGCCGCGACCTGGGTCAGCAGAGTCGTCTTGCCGGAGCCGGCCGGGGCCAGCAGCAGTGCGACGCTGGGACCCTCCTCATCGAGCAGCGGTCGTTCCAAGCGGTCCCGCGACAATCCTGTCGGCTCTGGCCGACGAACTTTCTCCCTGAACACCATTGCCCCCATGACATTCCCCCGTGGTCGTACGGTATTCCAGGTTTCAGTGTGGAGCACCATCGGGGTTCGCGCCCAGAGTGCATCGCACATCGATTCCGGCCGCGTTCTCACCCGCAGCGGCGGCACTGGCGCCGGGGGTCGCTAGCTTCCTCGTTGCGCACCACAGCAAGCACGGCGAATGCGGCGACAGGCGTGGGACCATGCGCCTGGCGTGGTGGTCCTACGCCGTGCGGGGTCGGGTCAGCGGTCACGCCAAGGTGTTGGAGCATGCACGGTTCGCGTTTGTGGAAGAACGCGACGCTAGTACGGCGGTCGGAGATCGTGATCGGTACGGGTGGTGACGAGTCGTAACGTGGACAGCCGCCCGATGATCTTCAAGGTGTGACTCAAGAAGGATCTTGGGGCGGGCTGCTGCCGCCACGGTAGAGGCGGCGGCCGTCGGTGACTACCTCCATGAGCTGATGGGTGCGATGGCGGGGTGTTTCCGCAGGCGGGAGCCTCGGTTGCAGGCCCGCAAGTACGTGAGGGCGTTGTTGAGCGATCTGCCGCGTAAGAACTGCTGGACGTTCGCCGAGCACGCGGGAGACCACTCACCGGGCAAGATGCAGCATCTACTGGAGCGGGCGAAGTGGGACACGAAGGCAGCGATGGCCCAGGTTCGCAGCGTCGTGTGCTCCGGCTTGGACGACGGGGACGCGGTGGCGATCCTGGACGCCGGGCTGGGTGACCGGTGACGAGGTATACGGCCGTGACCCGCGCTTGCGCGCGTGGCTGGTCCCAGGCCGTCACATCTGGCGACGCCGCCACCAAGCCCGCGCCCGCTGGTTCCATTACCGAGCCAGCCTCGACCGCAGATAACAAGATCACGATCTGTGCGAGGGTGCCTGCCCGTAACGCTGGACAGCCCACCGTGCCGCTGTACTGGCGGGCAGCGCCGCCGCACCGACGGAGGACTTCTCATCGGCGGTGCAGCAGCGACTGCCGCGTCTTGATCGTGTCTCACCACCTGTCATGATCGCGGCAGCCGTACCCCTGCGTGGTCCCTCAGAAAAGCCGAGGGGGGACCCGCCACCTGGCGTCACGGTCTGTTCAGGGCAGCAGTGCCAGCTTGCCCACGGTGGCCCGCGCTTCCAGTTCCGCGAGTGCTTTCGGCCCCTCGACCAGCTCATACACGGTGGGCTGGCCAGGGCCGAGCACCCCGGCCGCGAGGAGCCCGAACAACTGGCCCATGACCTCGCCGAAGATCTGCGGTGCGGCCTGGATCAGGGTGCCGATGTTCAGGCCGATGAGGTGGACCTGGTGCTTGTAGACCAGTTCCCAGTTGGTGATCGCGGCTTCTCCGCCGGCCACGCCATAGACGACGACCCGGCCGGTGACCCGCCTGGTCGCGGCCAGGCTGGCGTCGAGGGTGGCGCCGCCGACCGACTCCAGTACCAGGTCGGCGCCCGCGCCGCCGGTCAGCCGCAGGACCTCGGCGGCGATATCGCCGCCGCCGGAGTCGATGACGTGGTCGGCGCCGAGCGCCCGTACCACCTCGTGCTTGCCTGGCGAGGCCGTGGCGATCACCGTCGCGCCGTAGTGTTTGGCCATCTTCACCGCGGCCTGGCCGGTCCCGCCGGCCGCGGCGTGGATCAGCACGGTCTGCCCTGCGATGAGGCCGCCCAGTGGCTTGAGCGCGGCCAGTGCGGTTGGCCAGTTCACGACCAGGCCCAGGGCCTGCTCGTCGGCCCAGCCCGTCGGCACCGGGATCGCGGCGTGCGCGGGCAGCACCATGTACTCGGCGAAGGCGCCGCCTTTGACGCCGACGCCGATGACGTGGGCGCCGGTCTC
>JAWWPC010000295.1:0-6410 GCA_033851055.1 Kribbellaceae bacterium
CCGTTCCCGAAGCGACTGGGCACTCCTGCCGAGTACGCCGACGCCGCGACGTTTCTGCTGTCCAACGGCTACGTCAACGGCGAGGTGATGCGCCTCGACGGCGCGCAGCGCTTCACTCCGAAGTAGGTGCGGCGGGGCCTACAACCGGCCCTCCACCCGAAGTTTCGGGTGCACCCAGTCCGGCGAGTTCTTCTGCTTGAACGCCCGGAAGCCTTCGGCCGCCTCGGGACCGAAGAGACTGGTCGTCATGCCGATCCGGTCGTACAACCCGAGATAGTTGTCCAGGCTCGCCTTGACCAACCCGCGCGCTCCCGGAGCAGTCCGGCAGCACTGCGCGAGCAACTCCTTGGCGACGCTCAACAGGTCGTCGTGCGGGACCACCCTGCTCACCATGCCCCAGTCGAGCGCCTCCTCGGCGTTCAGCGTCCGTCCGGTGAACATCAGGTCCCTGGTCCGGACCGGTCCAATGAGCCGGGCCAGCACCTGGCTGTAGTACGTGTCGGCGATGCCACGGAACAACTCCGGCACCCGGAAGACGGCCCGATCACTGACCACGGCAAGGTCACTGCACATCGCGATCTGCAGGCCGCCACCCTGACAGAGGCCGTTGACCGCGGACACAACCGGCTTGGCCGACTGCCGCAGCGTGTCGAACGGCGTGACGTCGGTACCCAGGGTGGACGCGAAGTCCATCCAGTTATCTGCTGCTTTCTGACCGAGGTCACCTCCCGGCGCGAAGACGTCGCCGGTGCCGGTGATGAGCAGGCCGGCGAGGTCGGGGTCGGCATTGACCCGACTCACCGCGTAACGCATCCCGAAGTACATCGCGGGTGTCATCGCATTCCGGGCCTCGGGGCGGTCCAAGGTGCAGATCGCAAACGCACCTTCGCGTTCGAACCTCAGGTAGGGGCTCCCCAACCAATCACCGTCGGGTGGGCGCGGACCGCCATTGGGGCTGTCGGACATAGGAGATCCCTTCCAAAGCTCGGAGTGTGCCGTCGTCCATCAAATTAGCCAAATAGTTGTATGATTCCAATTCCTCGGCGTAGCATCCTGGACGTGGCGCACGTCACTGCATCGCGCCCTCACCATCCCGCAGAGCGCGGCCGATAGCGAGCTACTGGAGGCATACGAATGGGTTCACTGGACGGCAGGGTCGTCTTCATCACCGGAGCCGCTCGCGGGCAAGGCCGTTCGCACGCGGTGATGTGCGCTGAGGAAGGTGCCGACATCATCGGCGTCGACATCTGCGAGAACCTCGAGATCGTGCCCTATGCCCTGGGCACCGAAGACGATCTCGAGGAAACGGCCCGCCTGGTGGAGAAAACCGGCAGGAAGATGATCACCCGCAAGGCCGACGTCCGAGACTTCGCTGCGCTGCAGGATGCATTCGACGCGGGCGTCAACGAGTTCGGCCACGTCGACACGGTGCTCGCCAACGCCGGGGTCGTGCTCACCAACGCCGACGAGCGCGACGCATCAGAGGCGCTGCGGCTGGGGCTCGACATCATGCTCATCGGGGTGTGGAACACCTTCCAGGTGGCGATCCCCCACATGAAGGAACGTGGCGAGGGTGGCAACTTGATCGCGACGAGTTCGATGATCGCCCTGCTGGACCTCACCGACGGCCGCGGCGGCAGCGACGCCTACCTGATGTCCAAGGTCGCAATCGTCGGCCTGGTCCGTGCGTACGCGGCCATGCTTGCCCCCGACCGCATTCGCGTCAATGCGGTGGCGCCGACGAATTGCGCGACCCCGATGATCACCGATAACCCGGCACTGTTCAAGGTGATCGAGGAGAACCCCCGCATGGTCAACGCCGTTCAAACCGCGCTACCGGACTTGCCGCTGATCGAACCACGCGACGTCAGCAACACAATCCTGTTCTTGATCAGCGAGGCGGGCCGTTCGTTCACGGGAAGCATGCTGAAGGTGGACGCCGGCATGGACGTGCGGCGGGGCTAGTCGGTCCCCGAATGCATTACGAAATCAACGGCCGATCGGCGCTGATCGTCGGCGGCAGTAAGGGAATCGGCTTCGAAGCCGCGAAACTGCTTGCCGCCGAGGGTGCGCGGGTGGCAATACTGGCCCGGACCAAGTCCGACGTTGACGCCGCCGTCGAAACGATCCGCAGCGAGGGTGGCATAGCGATCGGCGTCACCGCCGACGTCAGCAACGCCGAGCAGCTCGGCGATGCGGTGCGGGAGGTGACCGCCGAGCACGGTCCGCCGCTGATCGTCATCGGTCAATCCAAGTACCAAAAACCCGGCGACTTCGCAGACATCACCGATGTGAACATCTACCGCGAGTCCTTCGACATGCACACCACGAGCCAAATCCTGCTCCTGCACGCGGTGCTGCCCGCGATGAAGGAAGAGGGTTGGGGCCGCTTCGTCCACATCGGATCCGCCACGGCGAAGGAACCCACGGGCAGCATCCATCACGTGGTGGCCAATACCAGCCGTCCGTCGACGATCGGATTGCTGAAGACGGTCTCCGACGAGTACGCCCAATACGGCATTACCGTCAATACCGTCGCGCCCGGCTGGATCGAAACCGAGAACGCGCTGGCCTATCTGGATCAGCACGTCGGGGCAAGCACCGAGCAGGAGCGGCGTGAGTTTATGCTCACCGGGGCCCACGTCCCCGCGGCGCGGATGGGGAGACCGCGCGAAATCGCCTCACTCATAACCTATCTGTGCTCCGAACCCGCCGGCTATATCACCGGCAGCTGGATCGAAGTCGACGGAGGTCTGCACCGATCGGCGTTCTAACCCTTTAGGAGATCATGTGAACACCCTTGGCGCACCCGAACTCTCGTTCGCCAGCCTGCCGATGGCAGCAGACCGCGGCGTCGGGTGGAAGGTCCTGCGTGATGCAGGGCGGGTGGTGTCCGTCGACGGAATCTTCTATCTGACCCACCGCGACGACGTGCTGGCCGCGCTGCGCGATCCCGAATTGTTCTCGTCGAAGAAGGCCTTCGACGTGCTAGGCAGTCCACTGCCGCTGGTGCCCATCTCGTTCGATCCGCCCGAGCACACCCGGTTCCGCAAGATCCTGCAGCCCTTCTTCAGCCCACACACCCTGAAGGAGATGCTGCCCTCGCTGCAGCAGCAGGCGATCGAGATCATCGAGCGGGTAGCCGCACAAGGCGAGTGCGAAGTCGTGGCCGACGTTGCGATCCCCTACCCCTCGCAGGTATTCCTGACCCTGTTCGGGCTGCCGCTGGAGGATCGCGACAAGCTCATCGCGTGGAAAACCTCGGTCATCGCGATCTCGGAAGCGCCGTCACTCGAGGATGCCGACCTGACGCCGGCACTCGAATTGGTCACGTACCTCACCGAGGCGATCAACGCACGGCGAGCCGACCCCGGGCCGGACATCCTGTCGCAGTTGCTCACCGGGGAGGAGCCGCTCGACGACGCTGAAATCATGGGCCTGAGCTTCCTCTTCGTCCTGGCCGGGCTGGACACCGTCACCGCGGCAATGAGTTCCGCACTGCTGGAGCTCGCCCGCAACCCGGAGCTGAGAGCCACCCTCCGCGAAGATCCCGACCAGATCGATGTGTTCGTCGAGGAGATCGTCCGGCTGGAGCCGCCCGCGCCGATGGTGCCCCGCGTGACCACCGCCGAGGTCACCATCGGAGATGTCACGCTGCCCGCCGACACCATGGTGCGGTTGTGCGTCGCCGCGATCAATCGTGACGACAGCGACGAGATCTCGACCAACGACGTGGTGATGGATGGAAAGGTGCACCGGCACTGGGGCTTCGGTGGCGGGCCACACCGCTGCCTGGGTTCGCACCTGGCCCGCCTCGAGCTGAGGTTGATAGTGGACGAATGGCTCCGACGCATCCCCGAGTTCTCGGTGAAAGTCGGCGAGGAACCGCAGATCGTGTTCCCCGCGAACACCTTTTCACTCGAACGCGTACCACTGAAACTGGGCTGATGGCCTGATGGCTACGACACCACTAACCCCCGAGACCACGGCCGTTGTCTGTGTCGAATGCCAGAACGGTGTGCTGGGCCCCGAGTCCGTCTTGCCCGCCTTGGCCGCCGACAGCTCCGAACTCGTCTTCAGCGTGCGCCGACTTCTCGATTCCGCCCGCCAGGTCGGCGTGCGAGTGGTGCATGCGACCTACGAGGGTAACCTCGGCGGGCGGGCGACCGGGACGGCGCGCATCTGGCGGGCACTGGGTCCGGCAACCGCACAATGGGCTCCCGGAAGCGCTTCCACCGCAGTACTTCCCGAACTGCTGGCGCCCACTGATCTAGTTTTGCCACGCCATCACGGCCTATTCCCCACGCTCGATTCCGAATTGCTGCCCGTGCTCAAAGGCCTCGGCGTGAGCACGATCGTCCTGGCCGGCGTCTCGCTGAACCTGGCGATCACCCACACTGCCGGGCACGTCACCCAGGCCGGTTTCGACCTCGTCGTCCCGCGCGATGCCGTCGGTGGAACCCCTCAGGACTATGCAAAACAAGTGCTGGACAACACCATTGCCGTACTGGGCCGGCTGACCACGGTCGATCAGCTGATCGGTGAATGGACGCCCGGTCAGGTTTGACCGTTAACCATTCGCCACAGGATCTCGGTGGACGCCATGAGCACCGCTTGGCGCGTGGTCGACGGGATCTCGTTGTGACAGACCATCAGCCACGAGCGCTCGAGCATCGCCATAACCACCAGCCCGGTGGCCACCAGGTCGAGGTCGGGCGGTGTCGGCGCTAGCTTTGCGATGCCCTCACCGAGTGCGGCGGCGGTTCGGCGGTGCGAGCGGGTGACCGCGGCGCGGAACTTGCGATCGGGAGGCATGTCCTCCGCCGAGCGGATGACGAATGCACCGTTGCGGTCGAGGTAGCAGAAGTAGCTGGCAACCCAGGCCTCGATGTCCTCCCTATTGGGCGGGTTCTTCAGGTCCATGAAACCGTCGACAGCCGCAAGTGCTTGGCGGTAGGTATCGGTGCCGAGTTCGATGAAGAGTTCGGTCTTGTCGGAGAAGTAATAGTAGAAATTCGCCCGGGTAACGGGCGCGAGATCGGTGATGTCCCTGATGGTGACGCCCGAGAAACCCTTGCGCGCGAACGCAGTCCGCGCGGCGTCCAGAATTGACTCCCGGGTACGGTCGGACTTTGGCGTCGTCCGCCGGGGCGAACCCTCAGACGCCATGGGTTACCGGTTCGGCTGCGCCCTGCGGTTCTGGATAGAACCCGCTCGCCCACCGACGCAGCGCGCGAAAGCCCGCCGCCTCCGAGGTCGCCAGCCCCGGCGGTTCCAGGTACTTCTGGTGCTCCCAGATCCGGATGTCATCGGGCAGGGCGAGTTTCGCCGCGGCCAGGCGCGCCTCGAAATCAGCAGGGCCTGCTGACTTTTCCTCGCTGATCCAGTAGCCGGCGAAGATGTCGGATCTGGTGTCGTCTACCGGTGTCGCGCAGATCGAGATGACTCGGATTCCGTCGCGGACGTGTTCGCCGTTGTAGCTGACACCGACGCCTGACCAATAAATCTCGATCGTGTTCATCGTGTCGCCGTCGCGGTCCAGGCCGTCGGTCCACCTCCGGCCGAAGCCGACCTTGGCCGACCAAGTTGAGCTGTCGGTGCTTTCGCGCAATACCACGGGGCTGACCGGGGTGTGATGTACGAACTGGAAGTGGTGAGGATCGACAGCGTTCTCGGCAATCACCTGCGGATGCACCTTCACCCGCTCGTGCCGCGTCCGACACTCGGCACCCAATGGGTGGAACCGCCGCGAGCCGACATGGTCGCCCAGCACCGCGAAGGCGTCGGGCGCTTCCCACAGTGGTTCCCTGCCGGCGAAGTCATGCCAGATCAAGATTGAGTCGTTGAGTTCTGCGACCGCATAGGAACGTACTCGTCGGGCCTTATTGGGCCGATCCTGGTACGGAATGTGGACGTTGCGTCCGGCGCCGTTCCACACCCAGCCGTGAAAAGGGCACTGGATGCCTTCTTCGACGACGCAGCCACCATGGGCCAGGCTCGCGCCAAGATGCTGGCAGTGCGCATCCAGCACCTTCACCACCCCGTCCAGCTGCCGGAAGGCGACCAGATCCCGACCGAAATAGTGCATCGGGACCACCTCGGCGACGGCGAGGTCAGCACTCCAACCGACCTGAAACCAACCGGTGGGCAGCATGCTCGGCACGGTTTGCATTATCGGAACGTCCTTTCCACGCACGGCACCTGTCGGCAGCAATATCCCGAGGCTACTCATTTTTGACACTTTTGTCGAAAAAAGCTTGGGGCCCCTGCCATGGGGTCACAGCCACCAACCAGGACGTACAATCACATGTCTTACTAGGTTAATGATGTAACGCCGACGGATGTGAGAACACATGGACTGGGGTCTGCCGTGGCCAGGACCCGCGCTAGCGACGCAGGCCGAGGCTGCC
>JAWWPC010000062.1:0-4004 GCA_033851055.1 Kribbellaceae bacterium
TTCCTGTACCGTCGACCGCATGGACAACGACCTGCCGAACATTGGTCAGGAGATCCGCCGCTTACGCAAGTGGCGGAACATGACACTGGACGCCCTCGCCGGCCAAGCTGGCATCACCAAGGGTTACCTGTCCAAGATCGAGAATGGCAACGCCAACCTCGAACGCCGCAGGACGATCAAGGCCATCGCCGAGGCGCTGAGGGTCAGTGTCGCCGACCTGACCGGCGATCACTTCATCGCTGACAAGGCCAACAGCGAGGCACACGCCGCGATCCCGGACATCCGCATCGCCTTGATGTCCACCACGCTTGAGCTACCCCACGGCGCGTCGAACCGAACCATCGAGGAGCTGGCCCTTGAGACCCAGCGCCTGGCCGAGGCACGAGTCAACTGCCAGGACTCCCTCGTCGGCCACGCACTCCCATCGCTCCTGATGGACCTGCACGCATCGGCCACGAACGACAACAACGACCGCCTACCGGCCTTGCAGTCGCTGGTCCAGGCAACCAACTCGACGGCCCACTTCTTAAAGAACCTCGGTGCTGTCGACCTCGCCTGGGTCGCGGCCGAGCGCGGCCACCAGGCGGCTCAGATCTTGGACGACCCGCTGTACCTCGCGGCGGCCGACTACGCGCGGGCGCAGGCACTGATCGGACTCGGAGCCTACGACCGTGCAGACGCCATCGCCCGCAACGCCGTCTCGATGCTGGCACCGGAGACGGTCGCCTCGACCGAGGTCTACGGCATGAACGTGCTTGTCACCGCCTTCTGCTCCGAGATGGCAGGCGAGGACCCCGAGGCGGCCCTGCAAGAGGCCCAGGCGTCCGCCGAACGGATCGAGCCGGGGAACGCCTTCTGGCTCAACTTCTCTCGGGCGAACGTCAGCCTGTGGCGACTGTCGATCGCGCTCGAGGCGGGGGACCATGTGAAGGCGGCCGAGGTCGCCGCCGAGGTCCAGCCGTCGGACATCCCCACGAAGACCCGCCGCCTGCGCTTCCTGGTCGACCACGCGCGCGCACTGCACGGGCTGAGGGGACGCGATGATGAGGTCATACAGCTTCTCGGCCAGGCTGAGAGACTCGGCGCGACACGGACCCGACACAACCTCTGGGTGCGCGAGATCGTGAGCGAGATGGTGCTGCGGGCACGCCGGGACTCCGGTGGTCGCGAGCTGCGTGGCCTGGCCGACCGCATGGGCCTGCTGTCGGCGCTCTGACGCAAGGCAAAGAAAGCCCCGGCCAGCCGAAGCTGACCGAGGCTCCCGGTGATATCTCTCAATGAGTGCTCTCACTCTCGTACGGTGGTCGTAAGGCCGGTGCCTGCTGATCGGCCCGATTCAGCCACCCGGCTTAACCTCCCAGTGGTCGATCCGGACCTTAGTCGCGTCACGCATTCGCTCCCCAGGTCTCCGCGCTGACGGTGACGTGGCCCTCGATCGGATCCTCCCCATCAAGGCTTGACCAGCGCAAAGTCCAGGAGGTCGCGCCTGCACGCGAGGTGTACTTGGTCGGCTTGTTCGCCATTTGGTGCTCCCGATCCGCTTCCGGTGAGCCGGGGATGATGAGCCCCGGCGAGGCCCGATTCGAGCCCTACGGGAGCCCTAGCGAAATCGTGAGCGTGTGGTGAGCGGCTATGTGCACACCGCTGGACAAATCACCTGGTCAGGAGCCAGTTGCCGATGATTTCCTTCATGATTTCGGTCGTACCGCCGTAAATGGTTTGGACCCGGGTGTCCAGATAGGCCTTGGCGATCGGGTACTCGGTCATGAACCCGTAACCGCCGTGCAACTGAAGGCACTGGTCCGCCACCTTCTTCTGCAGCTCTGTCGTCCACCATTTGGCCATCGCCGCGTCTGACACCGTCAGCGTGCCAGCGTTCAGCTCCTCAATGCACCGGTCGACGAAGACCCGCGCGATCTGCGTCTCGGTGGCCAGTTCGGCGAGCACGAAGCGGCTGTTCTGGAACGACCCGATCGGCCGCCCGAACGCCGTGCGGTCCTTGACGTACTGCAGGGTCGTCTCCAGCATCCGCTCGCACGCCGCCGCGGCGACCACGGCGATGGCGAGCCGTTCCTGGGGCAGCTTCTCCATCAAATAGATGAAGCCCTTGCCCTCCTCCCCAAGCAGATTCGACACCGGCACCCGGACGTCGTCGAAGAACATCTCCGCGGTGTCCTGCGCCTTGAGCCCGATCTTGTCCAGGTTGCGGCCACGCTCGAAACCTTCCATTCCCCGCTCGACGACCAGCAGGGAGATGCCCTGGTATCCGGCGGCGGGATCGGTCTTCGCCACCACGAGAACGAGGTCGGCGAGGATGCCGTTCGAGATGAATGTCTTCTGCCCGTTCAGTACATAGTGGTCGCCATCGCGGATCGCCGTCGTCTGGATCCCCTGCAGGTCGCTACCGGCGCCAGGCTCGGTCATCGCGATCGCGGTGATCATCTCCCCGCTGCAGAACCGCGGCAGCCAGCGCGACTTCTGCTCCTCGCTCGCATAGTCGAGCAGGTACCCGGACACGATGTCCGCGTGGATGCTGAAGCCCGGACCACTCGCGCGGGCCCGGGTGATCTCCTCGATCACAACGGCGTTGAAGCGGAAGTCGCGCGACCCGCCGCCGCCGTACTGCTCCGGCATCATGAAGCCGAGTAGCCCCGCCGAACCGGCCGCGGTCCACAGTTCGCGCGGCACGATGCCGTCCTCTTCCCAGCCGTCGTGGTGCGGCACGATCTCCTTCTCGCAGAAGGCGCGCGCGGTCTCACGGAAGGCGTCGTGGTCGGCGTCGAAGAGGTGTCGTTCCACCAGTGGGCTCCTGTCGTCTCAGCTTTCAAGCCTGTACGGCGGCGCCGGAGTCGAGCAGTTCGTCGACACCGGTGACACCCCACTCGGTCAGCGCCGTACGGGTGTGCTGCCCCGGCCGTGCGGGTGGTTCACCGAGCTCGCCCGGTGTCCGGGAGAAACGTGGCGCCGGCGCCGGCTGTCGCACCCCGTCCTTCTCCGTAAAGGTGCCTCGGGCAACGAGATGGGCATGGTCGGCCCCGAGCGCTAGCACCGGCGAGACGCAGGCATCGGACCCGTCGAACACCTCGGTCCACTCGGCCTGGGTCCGCCGGGCGAACGCCTCCGTGAGTACCTTCCTCAGCTCCGGCCAGTTCGCGGCGTCATACCGGTCTGGCGCTTCGATGCCGAGCAGCCGGATCAGTTCCTCGTAGAACTTGGGCTCCAGCGCCCCGACTGCCATGTACTCCCCGTCGGAGGTCTCGTAAACGTCGTAGAAGGGCGCGCCCGTGTCCAGCAGATTCGTGCCGCGCTCCTGTGTCCAGCTGCCCGCGGCCAGTGCGCCCAGCAGGATCGTCGTCAGGTGCGCCGCGCCGTCCACGATCGCCGCATCGACGACCTGTCCGCGCCCGCTTACCCGCGCTTCGACGAGAGCAGCCAGTACGCCGACCACGAGGTAGAGCGAGCCGCCGGCGAAGTCGCCGAGCAGGTTCACCGGCACCTGCGGCGGTCCACCCGCTCTGCCGATCGCATGCAGCGCACCCGACACGGCGAGGTAGTCGATGTCATGCCCAGCCGATGACGCCAGCGGTCCCTCTTGCCCCCAGCCGGTCATCCGGCCGTAGATCAGCTGCGGGTTCACCGCCTGGCAATCCTCGGGCCCGAGCCCGAGCCGCTCGGCCACACCCGGCCGGAACCCCTCGACCAGTACGTCGGCCTGCGCGACGAGTTGCAGAACTGCGTCGATGGCAGCCGGGTTCTTCAGATCGAGGACAACGTTGGACCGGCCGCGGTTGACGAGCTCCAGCTCCGGAGGACCGAGGGCCGGCCCGCCGCCCGGGCGCTCGACCCGCAGCACCTCGGCACCCAGCTCCGCCAACAGCATGCAGGCGAACGGCGCCGGGCCGATGCCGGCCAGTTCGACGACCTTCACCCCGGTGAGCGGACCCATGCGGCCCATTGTGACAGTACTACTGTCACAATAGTCAAGTCACCGTCCGAGCCGGCCC
>JAWWPC010000066.1:0-10000 GCA_033851055.1 Kribbellaceae bacterium
ATCGCCGCGGCCAGCGCGGCGATCGCCGGCGCCATCTGATCGCTGGCGCGCCGGTAGTCCGCCGATGGGCGACCGTACGGGTCGAGGACGTCGTCCGCGCCCGGAGCGACAGGGGGCGTGAAGCCGCGATAGGACGCCGCGGCGACGGCCAGGTTCAGAACGCGTGCGCGGGCACCGCCACGCAATGACGATAGGTCCACGCTGCCCAGCAGGCGGGCCAGCTCGACAGCGGTGAAGGTGTACCGCGTTGCCCGTGGCAACAGAGTGACGACGGCCGCCCGATGAGCGCGGGTGGCGGTCACGACGAGATCGGCGCTCGCCACCATGTCGGTGGTCAATTGACGCGAGACGAATCGGTCCGGATCGCCACCGAGTCGAACGAGCTCCCTGGCGGCCTGGCCGGTCATCGGTTCGCCGACCTGCGCCTCGGTGCCGGCGCTGTGCACCCTGACCCGGCGTTCGGGCCGCAAGGCTCCAGATCTACCCGCAAGATTGGCGACCAGCAAACGCTCCATCAAGGGCGAACGGCATACGTTGCCCGTGCAGACGATCAGCACCGTGCCCGAGTCACCGGCGTCGTCAGTCGTTCGGTTCATTGGAGCCGACCGGGGCGTGGAGCGCGGCGAGGATCTTGTCGGTCATCCTCTCCGGGGTGTGGACCGGCGCGTACCGCGCGATGACGCTGCCGTCGCGAGCGATCAGGAACTTGGTGAAGTTCCACTTGATCCGGCCGCCCAGCAGGCCGCCCTGCTCGCGCTTCAGCCAGTTGTAGAGCGGTAGAGCGTTGGATCCGTTGACGTCGATCTTGGCGAACATCGGGAACGTGACGTGGTAGATCGTCGAACAGAAGTTCGCGATTTCGTTCTCGTCGCCTGGTTCTTCATGGCCGAACTGGTCGCAGGGAAAGCCGAGCACCGAGAAGCCCTGTTTGCGATACGTCTTGTATAGCTTCTGCAGTCCGGCGTACTGCGGCGTGTAACTGGACTGCGAGGCAGTATTCACCACCAGGAGCACTTGGTCGTGAAAATCGGCAAGGGACTGCTCGGTGCCTTCGATCCTCGTGGCGCTGAAGTCATAGACAGTCGGCATACGTCAATCCTGGCATGACTCGCCCGACTCTGCGCGTCGTCTGAGATGTCAGACACGCCGCAGGACCGTTACGACCTTCCCGAGGATGGTGGCGTCCTTGCCGTCGATCGGCTCGAATGCGGGGTTGTGCGGCAGCAGCAGGATCTCATTCTTGGTCTTCTTGAACGTCTTCACCGTCGCTTCGCCGTCGATCATCGCGGCCACGATGTCGCCGTTCTCCGCGGTCGGCTGCTGCCGGACCACGACCCAGTCGCCGTCGCAGATGGCTGCCTCGATCATCGACTCACCCTTGACCCGGAGCATGAACAACGTGCCTTCGCCGACCATTGCTCTCGGCAACGGAAAGACCTCCTCGATGTCCTGCTCGGCGAGGATCGGACCACCAGCGGCGATCCGGCCGACCACCGGCACGTACGCCGCGGCCGGGTGCGCGTCGCCCGCACCGGTCTCGTCGTACGACGTCGGCCGAACGGCACCGAGTGACCCACGCCGGGCGGCGTCGGCCACCTCGCCGGGATAGCGGACCTCGATCGCCCTGGGCCGGTTCGGGTCGCGGCGGAGCAGACCCTTCTGCTCGAGCACGCGGAGCTGGTGCGAGACCGAGGAGGAGCTGGTCAGCCCGACCCGCTCGCCGATCTCCCGCATCGAGGGCGGATAGCCGCGACTGTCCACGGCATCGCGAATGACGTCCAGCACCCGGCGCTGCCGCGGGGTGAGGCCCGTCGCGTCGGTCGGACCGTCGGGCAGCTCGGTGACGGTCTTGTCGGAAGTGGTGCTCCCGGCTTTGGTGCGATCACCCTTGCTGGAACCGCTCGGCGTCCTGGCCATCGGTGGCAACTCCTCGGATCGGGCAGGCCGGCGATCACCGGCCTTGCTTTGTCGACTGAGGAAACCGTAGACCGAATCCTGAGATTCTTCAAACATCTGTTCGAAGGCGTGTCGGTTCGCAGGTATGTTCGCGTGTCGGGTTATGGGCGCGGGCGGGGCTGGGAAATTTCGTCGGCGTGTCCTGGTTGGAGGTGGTTGCGAAGTAACCCCTTCTCGGTGAATCATTCGTACAGGCGTTCGATCGAACAGGTGTTCGGGTCGGTCGACCGCCGGGCTGTCAGCGGGACCCGCCGAAACTGTCGGCGGGGCCGGATAGACAGAGTTCGACATCGCAGGACGAGGTCTGGAGGATCCGATGAGCACAACAGCTCTGCTGACGAAGTCGCCCGAGGTCGACAGCGCGCGCCAGGCGCGCCGTCGGTCGACGATCGCCGGTACGACGACCGAGCGGATGCCGGTGCGCGCCTGCTCAGGCGACGAACTGGGGCCGCAACCGGCGATCGAGCCACCCGCGTTGCAGCTCACCAGGCGTGGCCGGGTGCTGCTGACGGCGGTCTCGGTGCTCGTGTTCGGCGCGGCCGTGGCCGTTCTCGGCCTCCGGGTGGCAGGGGTGCTCGACGGTGAGCCCGCCTTCTCCCGCACGGTCCCGGTTCAGGTCGGCGCCGGCCAGACGCTCTGGTCGATCGCCCAGGAGACGAATCCGAATGTCGACCCGGTTCTGGTGGTCGAGAAGATCGCCGACCTCAACGGTCTGCGCAGCGCGAGCGACGTGATCCCCGGCAGCACCCTCGAGGTCCCTGTCCGCTGATCCCCGAGTGTCGCTGGTGCTCGGCTGTCGCTGGTGCTCGGGTGCCGCTGAGGCATCACCCGTCGTGGGTCGGGGCTACCAGGAGAGACGAAACGTCTACGACCTGGCCGGTCTCGAACGACTGGTTGGCGGCCAGTCCGATCAGGAGCGACCTGGCTCCGTCGTGGTGATCGGCGTCGCGACCCAGCGGATCCTCGGCCGCCTCGCCGAAGAGCGACTCGAGCAAGCGCTCGTCACCACCGCCGTGGCCCTGTCCGAGTTCACCTTGAAGAATTGTCTGCGGTGGTTCCCAGTGCGGGTGCAGGGTCAGCAGGGCCTCGGTCTCGCCCGGCGCCGCGTCGCCATGCTGAACAGCCGTTGTGTGCTGTTGTTCCTCCGGCCGGGTGGCGAAGGTGTTCTCCCGGACCAACAGTTCCAGCCGGCCTTCGCTGCCGTTGAAGGCGATCCGGTAGCCCTCCCACGGCGAGTATGCGGTCAGGTGGTAGCTCAATGACGCGCCGGATGAGTACCGGACCAGAACCGCCATGTCATCCTCGATGGTGATGCCCGGTCCGAAGACGTTCTGGTCCCGGTGGTAACCGTCCTCGTGCTCCGCATCCAGATAGAGCTCGCGCAACTTGTCCGAGGCCGCGAGCTTGATCGCGAACGGATCGTCCGCGGCCTCCGGTGCACCGTCGGCCCGCTCGTAGTCACGGGCCAGGCCGCGTCGGTTGCCGTTGACGTCGCCGTAGAAGAACAGCCGCCCGGCGGCGTACACGGTGACTGGTTCGGAGTCCACCCACCAGTTGACCAGGTCGAAATGGTGAGTGGCCTTGTGCACCATCAGGCCGCCGGCGTTGGCCTTGTCCCGATGCCAGCGCCGGAAGTAGTCCGCGCCGTGCCTCACGTCGAGCAGCCACTCGAAGTGGACCGATCCGATCTCGCCGATCGCACCCGAGGCGAGCACCTCGCGGACCTTCGCGTGCACTGGGTTGTACCGGTAGTTGAACGCCACCCGGACCGACCCGGTCGCCTGCTCGGCAGCCGCTAGGATCCGCCGGCATCGCGCCGTGTCCATCGTCATCGGCTTCTCGGTGACGACATCGCAGCCCGCCTCGAGCGCGGCGACGATGTAGTCGTCATGGGTGCGGTCCATCGAGGTGACCACGACGACGTCGACGCGCTGCTCGTCGAGCATCCGGCGGAAGTCCTCTGCCTTGTACTGCGGGATCGTGGGGTAGCCATACCGCTCCGCCAGCCAGCGGTTGTGCACGCTCATCCGCGTCTGGTTGACGTCGCAGAATCCGACCAACTCGGCGGTATCGGCGTACGGGCCCGCGAGGGCGCCTGTGAAGGTCTCCGCGCGGGCGCCGAGCCCGACAACGGCATAGCGGCGGCGTGGGTCGGCGGCAGGTGGCACAATTTCTCCTCGATCGCGGACGACGGTGCGGGATCCGGCAAGCGCTTGCCATGCAATCATGGCCACGCTTGTCCGGACAAGTGTCCGACCACCCCGCGAGAACGGCGTCGCAGACCGGCGCTGTGAAGGCGGGCGGCCATCGGCCCAAGCGGTCTCGATCAGGCTCCCGGCGAGCACTGCTGACTTCGCGCCGGTGGCGATCAGCTCGCGGGCCTGCGCCAGGGTGATCTCGACGTCGTAGAACACCTCCAGGCCGTACCGGGTCAGCGGTATGTCGAGTTCGCCGGCTGCGTTGAGCACGATCGCCGCTGCCTCCGGATCGGTCCAGATGTTGAACTCGGCAGAGGCGGTCGCGTTGCCGATCCCAGCCGCACCGCCCATGAACACGATCTCGCGCAGCCCCGCCGCCGCTTCCGGGTAGGTCCGAAGCAGCAACGCGATGTTCGTCAGCGGCGCCAGCGGGATCAACGTGATCAGCTCGCCTGTGCCGGCCGCAGCCAGCAGTACGTCGCCAGCAGTTCCACCGCGTGCCGCGCGTCCGTCGTACGGGTGGATCGCGGCCAGTCCAGGCCGTCGACGCCGTGCACGTGCGGCGCTGACCGGATCGGCTGCAGTAGCGGGAGGGCTGCGCCGCGGGCAACCGGTACGTCGGTTCGGTCGGCGGCATCCAACACGGTCAGGGTGTTGACGACGACCTGCTCCAGCTCGACGTTGCCGCCGACACAGGTCATGGCCTTCAGGTCCAAGTCCGGGTGGCGGCCGGCGAGCAACAATGCGCAGGCGTCGTCGAGGCCGGTGTCGACGTCAAGGATGACCGGCTTCATGGCCTCATCCTGCCGCACCGGATACCGTCGCCAGCAACGCCGAGCCGTCGTAGCGGCGTACTGGAAGAGCTGGACACTAGCTCCATGAGTGAAGAGAACGGGATCTATCGCGGTCTGGTGAGCTACGGCGACCAAGACTTCTCGCGCTATCTGCGGAGGACCTTCCTGCACGCGAGCGGGCGCTCGCCGGAGTCGCTGGATCGCCCGGTGATCGGCATCGCCACCTCGGCCAGCGACTTCAACCCTTGCCATCGGCAACAACCCGAGCTAGTGCAGTCAGTTGCCCGCGGCATCATCGCCGCCGGCGGGCTGCCGATGCAGTTCCCGACCATCTCGCTCGGCGAGAGTTTCCTCAACCCGACCGCGATGGTCTACCGCAACCTGATGGCGATGGACGTCGAGGAGCTGGTCCGGGCACAGCCGATGGACGCGGTGGTCCTGGTCGGTGGCTGTGACAAGACGGTGCCGGCCCAGTTGATGGGCGCGTTCTCAGCAGGTCGTCCGGCGATCCAGTTGGTCACCGGGCCGATGTCGACCGGTCGTTACCAGGGCGAGCGGCTGGGCGCTTGCACCGACTGCCGCCGGTTCTGGGCCCGCTTCCGCGCCGGCGAGGTGGATGCCGCGGAGATCGCCCGGGTCGAGCGCAATCTCGCGACCACCGCCGGCACCTGCGCGGTGATGGGCACCGCGAGCACGATGGCCTGCCTGGTCGAGGCGCTCGGCATGGCCCTGCCAGACAGTGCGGCGGCGCCTGCCGTCCATGCCGACCGGCTGCGGATCGGCGAAGCCACCGGTACGGCGGCCGTCGAGATCGCGGCGGCCCGTCGGACGCCGGACCAGGTGGTCACGGCCGCCTCAGTGCGCAACGCATTGCGGGTATTGCTGGCGATCGGTGGCTCCACCAATGCTCTGGTACACCTGACGGCCATGGCGGGGCGGCTCGGCCTGGCGATCGATCCGGATGAGTTGAACGAGTTGAGCGAGACGACGCCGGTACTGGTCGAGTTGAAGCCGACCGGTTCGTATTACATGGAAGATCTGCATGCCTCCGGCGGGTTGCCCGCCGTACTGCATGAGCTTCGAGATCTGCTGGATCTGTCGGTACTCACGGTGACCGGAGAAACGCTGGGGGAGCGGCTCGGCGGCGGGCCTGTGTGGGTCGATCGTGACGTCGTCCGGCCACTGCATGAGCCGAGCCGGGAGAAAGGCGGCCTTGTCTGGTTGCGCGGGTCGCTAGCGCCGTCTGGTGCGCTGATCAAGCGATCGGCAGCGGATCCGGCCTTGTTCGAGACGACCGGGCGGGCGGTGGTGTTCAGTTCGCTGGAGGACCTGGCTGCGCGGATCGACGATCCGTCTCTGGATGTCGAGCCGACGGACGTGCTGGTGCTGCAGAACGCCGGTCCGCTAGGTGCGGGGATGCCGGAGGCCGGCTATTTGCCGATTCCGGCCAAGCTGGCCCGGGCAGGTGTGCGGGACATGGTACGGATCTCCGACGCCAGGATGAGCGGTACGGCGTACGGGACAATCGTGCTGCATGTGACACCTGAGGCTGCGCTGGGCGGACCGCTCGCGCTGGTGCGGAGCGGGGATCTGATCCGGCTGTCGGTCGCGTCGGCCCGGCTGGATCTGCTGGTAGACGATGCTGAGCTGGAGAGGCGGCGAGCGGCGCTGCCGGCGCCTGCGGCTGGACCTGCGACCGGCTACCGGCGGCTGTTCCACGAGCACGTGCTGGGCGCGGATCGCGGCTGCGATTTCGACTTCTGCGTGCCGCCCGCCTGAGCCTCGCCGGCGGCTCCGGATCGGTATGCGGGGCGCCTATTCTGCGCCTCCCGAAGGCCGTTCCGAGGGCGCCACGCGGGAGTACCTCAGGTCGCGAAGTTGTTGAAATCACAGAGACTCGCGCGGGATGGGGTCGTTCTTGCAACTGTCGGTGCCGGGACGTAGCATCCCTATATGTAGTAGTTACACGGCTGTAAGTCATCCACAGGTAGTGGTTGGTTACGCACAAGTCATACACAAGTTGTCCCCAGTTGATCCACAGGTTCGTCCCCAGGCTGCCGGGTTTGCGGCGCTAGGAAACTCACGGGAGGAGTGGTCCACGTGCACTGTCCTTACTGCCGGCACGGGGACTCCCGGGTGGTCGACAGCCGGGTCGCCGAGGACGGCGGAGCGATCCGTCGCCGGCGACAGTGCCCGGTCTGCGAGAAGCGGTTCACCACCGTCGAGCAGATGCAGCTCACGGTCGTGAAGCGCTCCGGCGCCACCGAACCGTTCAGCCGGGAGAAGGTCATCAAAGGTGTCGGTAAGGCCTGCAAGGGTCGACCCGTGGACGTGGACGCACTGGCCCGGCTCGGGCAGAAGGTCGAGGACGCGCTGAAGGGTGCGGGCTCGCCGGAGGTGCCCGCGGACGAGGTCGGCCTGGCCATCCTCGGCCCGCTCCGCGAACTCGACGAGGTCGCGTACCTGCGGTTCGCGAGCGTGTACCGGCAGTTCGAGTCGGCCGACGATTTCGAGACGGAGATCGCGTTGCTCCGGGCGGAGAAGGAGCCCGAGGGCGCCGAACCCGACAGACAGACATCAACGGGGAAGCAGTAGCACCAACGGGGGCGGTCCCGACAGACCGCAGCGGACGTAGAGACGAAGACAAGGGCGAGGAGTAACCATGACAGAGACGGTGACCGGCCACTCGGGGTCGACCAAGAGGTCGACGGCCGGGTTCCGGGGGCGCAAGAACGCGCCCGCGGGACTCACCATCGAGCGCATCTTCACGAGCGAAGGCATCCACCCGTACGACGAGGTGACCTGGGAGCGTCGCGACGTCGTACAGCAGAACTGGCGAACGGGTGAGACCGTCTTCGAGCAGCGCGGGGTCGAGTTCCCCGACTACTGGAGCGTGAACGCCTCCACCATCGTCACCAGCAAGTACTTCCGCGGCGCGGTCGGGCACGACAACCGCGAGTGGAGCCTCAAGCAGCTGCTCGACCGGGTCGTGAAGACGTACCGCGCCTCCGGTGAGGAGAATGGCTACTTCGCCACCCCCGCCGACGCCGAGGTGTTCGAGCACGAGCTCGCCTGGATGCTGCTGCACCAGTACTTCAGCTTCAACTCGCCGGTCTGGTTCAACGTCGGTACGTCGTCCCCTCAGCAGGTATCGGCGTGTTTCATCCTCGCCGTCGACGACTCGATGGACTCGATCCTGAACTGGTACAAGGAGGAGGGGCTGATCTTCAAGGGCGGCTCCGGCGCCGGCCTGAACCTGTCCCGGATCCGCTCGTCGAAGGAGCTGCTGCAGTCCTCCGGCGGTACCGCCTCCGGCCCGGTCAGCTTCATGCGCGGCGCGGACGCCTCCGCCGGCACGATCAAGTCCGGCGGTGCCACCCGGCGCGCGGCCAAGATGGTCGTGCTGGACGTCGACCACCCGGACATCGAGGAATTCGTCGAGACCAAGATGCGCGAGGAGGACAAGATCCGCGTCCTCCGCGACGCCGGGTACGACATGGACCTCGGCGGCCGCGACATCACCTCGGTGCAGTACCAGAACGCGAACAACTCGGTCCGCGTCACCGACGACTTCATGCGCGCGGTGGAGCAGAAGGACTCCTTCGGGCTGCGCGCGCGGATCGACAACTCGGTGATCGAGACCGTCGACGCCCGCGAGCTGTTCGACAAGATCAGCCAGGCCGCCTGGGCCTGCGCCGACCCCGGCATCCAGTACGACGACACCATCAACGACTGGCACACCACCCCGGAGACGGGCCGGATCACCGCATCCAACCCGTGCTGCTTCGTCGGCGAGACGTTGGTGCAGACCGATCAGGGCCCGATTGCCTTCGACCTCTTGACTAAGAAGGTTGAGGCTGGGGACGAGGTCCGGGTTCTGACTCATGCAGTTGACCGAGGTGGCAGGCCGACCGAGTACCAGCGGGTTTCCCGTGCCTGGGTTGCTGGTGAGACGAACAAGGTCGTCGAGGTCGTGACCTCCAACGGGCTTCATCTGCGCTGCACGCCGGAGCACCGGTTTCTCGCTGACGGGGAGTGGATCGAGGCTGCGAGACTGCGTAGTGGTCAGGTGCTCGTCTCCGAGTCTGGTTCCGTGACGGTGATCGGCGTGCAGTCTGTTGAGCTCGAGGAATCGGTCAATGTGTACGACCTCGAGGTGCCCGGCACCCGCAACTTCGTCGTGGCCGACGAGGGCGTTTCCGGTGTCGTGGTGCACAACAGCGAATACATGCACCTGGACAACTCGTCCTGCAACCTGGCGTCGCTGAACCTGATGAAGTTCCTCAAGGACGACGACACCTTCGACTCGGAGAACTTCGTCAAGGCCGTCGAGCTGATCATCACCGCGATGGACATCTCGATCTGCTTCGCCGACTTCCCGACCCAGGCGATCGGCGATACCACCCGGGCCTACCGGCAGCTCGGCATCGGTTACGCCAACCTCGGCGCGCTGCTGATGGCAACCGGTCACGCGTACGACTCCGACGGTGGTCGCGCACTGGCGGGCGCTATCACCTCGCTGATGACCGGTACGTCGTACAAGCGGTCGGCCGAGCTGGCCGGCATCGTCGGCCCGTACGACGGGTTTGCGCGCAACAAGGACGCGCACACCCGGGTGATGCGCAAGCACGCCGCGGCCAACGACGCGATCCGCACCGTGCACCAGATCGACAAGGACGTCCAGCAGTACGCCGCCGCGGCGTGGGACGGCGTACTGAAGACCGGTGCGAAGAACGGCTGGCGCAACGCCCAGGCCTCGGTGTTGGCCCCGACCGGTTGCCTGACGCCGGACACGTTGGTCACGACCGACCGAGGTCTGGCGAGACTCGGTGAGCTCGGCGACGTCTGGGGCGACCGCTGGCAGAACCTCGACCTGATGGTGTCGACGGACGATGGTCCGCGGCAGGCGACTCAGTTCTTTGTCAACGGCGAGGAGCCGACGCGTCGCGTCCTGACCGAGGGTGGATACCGGATCCAGGGCACCCTTGCCCACCGGATCAAGGTGGTCGACCCGGAGACCGGAGCCTGGGTGTGGAAGCGGATGGCAGACAT
>JAWWPC010000106.1:0-19780 GCA_033851055.1 Kribbellaceae bacterium
ACGCCTGGCTTCAGGACCGCGGGTAGCCGATCTCGGCGATGTCGTCCTTGAGGTCGGAGAGCTGGACCTCGGGGTTGAGAGAGCGGACGACCTCTTCGGTGAGGGGCAACTGGGCGTAGACGTGGCGAATCGCGTCGAGCTCGAGGGCGACCTCGAAGACGTACTCGGCGAACGTCAGATAGGCCTCCGGCCGGCCGTCCGCGACCAACTGGAACAGCCAGTCGGCGCCGTCCTTCTCGCCGTGCTCAACAGGCCCGCACTGCCAGGACGAGTCGGAGCTCGTGCGCCAGAAACAAACAGTCACCAACCGCTGTCCGTCCGTCCCCAGGAAGGCCGGCTCGTCAAGAGCCGCCGCGAGGGAGTCGGGAACTCCGACGAACAGCCCGGGCCAGCTCTCCTCGACCCCCGGCTTGTACGGCGACAACGGCGACTCGTGATCGAAGCCCTGCGCGACCGCGCCCTCGCGCGAGAACACGATCGAGTACTCGTCACCCGACCCGCTGCGCATCAGCGCCGTCTCCTCGGTCGGCGACCACCGCGAGTCGAAGGTGTAGTACCGGTACTGCGGGTCGGGGCTCAGCACCGCGTCCAGCACAGCCAGGGCGCGACTCACGTTGCGCACCTCGGCGATCACCGGCAACCGCGCGATCACGTCATAGACAGACATCGGCCTATTCAACCGGACTCCGGCCGCCCGCGACGACCGTCATCCACAGGCTGGTGGAGTCAGCGGCGCTGGACGACTTCCTCGGCTACCTCGACCAGTTCGCGGTCGGTGGCCTCGGTCTCGGGGTCGTGGGCCGGCTCGAGCCGGTCGTGCGCGATCAGCGACTGGATCGCCCGCAGCACTGCGCTCGCGGCGGCACCCCACGTCGACACGTAGGAGAACTGCCACCACCACAGGGCCTCGACGACCCTGCCCTCCTCGTAGTGCGCAAGGCCGTGCACTAGGTCAGTGGCGATCGCCGTCAGGTCGTCGGAGAGCCGGTTGACCATGATCTCCGGCGGGGCGGCGTACGGGTCGAAGACCTCGGCGTACTCGTCGAGGCCCTCGAACAGGATGGCCAGCCGGTCCCGCATCGCGTCGAGATCCGGGTCCGGGCCCGCGTCGCTCTCGAACCGCTCGTCCGGGACGAAGTCCTCGAACGCGCCCAGCCGCCCGCCGGCCAGCAGCAACTGGCTCACCTCCAGCAGCAGGTACGGCAGGGACGCAAGACCCTCGTCGACGCCCTCCTCGTCCGGCTGCGCGGCGATGTCGCGCACCGAGATCAGGAAGCTCTGGATCTGGTCGGCGATCTGTTCGGCGAACTCGGTCAGGTCCTCCGAATCCGTCGCCAATGCACGTGCCGCAATATCGGTTCGTTCAGTCATCGATCGATCGCCGCCCTTCAAACGCCCGTCCGAGTGTGACCTCATCGGCGTATTCGAGGTCACCGCCTACCGGAAGTCCACTAGCCAAACGGGTGACATGCAACCCCATGGGCCTGAGCAACCGGCTCAGGTAGGTGGCTGTCGCCTCACCCTCCAAGTTCGGATCGGTGGCAAGGATTATCTCGGTCACCTCTCCGCCGGTGAGCCGCAGCATCAGTTCCCTGATCCGCAACTCGTCCGGTCCGATCCCCTCGATCGGCGAGATCGCACCGCCGAGGACGTGATAGCGGCCGCGGAACTCGCGGGTCCGCTCGATCGCCACGACATCTTTCGCCTCCTCGACCACGCAGATCAGGGCGAGGTCGCGACGCGGGTCGCGGCAGATCCGGCACAGCGTCTCCTCGGAGACGTTGCCGCAGATCTCGCAGAACTTGACCTTCTCCTTCACCTGCACCAGCACATGAGCGAGCCGGCGTACGTCGGTCTCGTCGGCGGAAAGCAGGTGGAAAGCGATCCGCTGTGCGGACTTCGGGCCTACACCTGGGAGCCGGCCGAGCTCGTCGATAAGGTCCTGGACGGCCCCTTCGTACACGTCAGCCCGGCTTCTGACCGGGCAACCCGGTCATGCCGCCAGGGCTACCCTCGTCGCCCGGGAGTCCGGGCAGCGCGCCGCCGAGACCGCCGGCCAGCGGGCCCATCGCCCTGGCAGCGACCTCCTTGGCGTTCTCAGATGCGTCCCGCACCGCGGCGACGATCAGGTCGGCCAGCGTCTCGGTGTCGTCGCGGTCGACCGCCTGCGGGTTGATGGTCAGGCTGAGCAGCTCACCGGTCCCGGACACCAGGGCGGTCACCAGGCCGCCGCCGGCGCTGCCCTCGATCTCCTGGCTCTCGAGGTTGGCCTGTGCCTCCATCAACTGGCTCTGCATCGCCTGCGCCTGCGCAAGCAGGTTGGACATGTCGAAGCCACCAGCGTCCTGCGAACCACCACCGTCGAACACCGCGATCTCCCGTCCAAGGCTGTTGATCTGCCCCCGAGCCTAGCCGGTCGAACCGACATCCTCAGCGGTACTCCGCCCGGTCGAGTGTACGGCGCTTTGTCGGGATCGGCGGATCAGTGCCGACGTAGCCACTGAAAGCGAGTCGGTACGCCGCCGGTAATCGAGAGAATCGGCGTCACCCATCTGATCTACCGCTTGTCCTGAACACCACTAGTTGGGTTCCTCGGTGATGATCTGGGCGCCGAGGGTCTCGCGGAGTAGGTCGGTGTGGCTGCGGGAGTCCTCTTCGAGGATCACGTCATCCTCACCGATCGCTTCCGCCTCTTCCTCGGGCGTCAACGGGGCTTCGGTCACCGGGGCTAGTGCGGCCCGCTTGGCCTGCTCGGCCGCGACGGCAGCCTCGGCCGAGCGACGCTTACTGGCAGCTTGCTCCGAGTCGGGACCGGACAGATCGACCGAACCGTTCGGCTGACCGGGCGCGGAGACCTGCACAGGCGTAGGTACCTGGGTGGTGGGGGCGGATGCCGAGGTAGACGCGGCGACCTGGGTGGTCGGCTGGGCGGCCGCGGACAGTTGGGCGCTCGGAGGCGCGACGCCTTGCGGGCCGGCCGACGACTGCGGTTTGGAGGCACCCGTACCAGCAGGAGGTGCGGGGGGCTGGCTCGCGGCGGCTGCGCCGGGGTCGGTGGACGGGTCGACGACCGCTTCGACCTTGCGGGTCAGGCCGATGGTGTCGATCATCGCCTGGCGCAGGATCTCATCGCTGCCGGAGCGGGCGAAGCTCTCCCTGGCGCCCGCGTTGATCAGGCCGAGCGTGATGGTCTGCTCGTCGATCGCGATGACCTGAGCATTCTGGCTGAGCATGATCCAGGCGAACCGGCGCTTGGTCTTGACCGCCTCCAGGATCTGGGGCCACAGCCGCCGCACATCGGCAAGGCCCATCGAGCCCGATGAAGGCGGCGGCGCGGCCTGCTGACCAGCGGCAGATTGGGCAACAGGCGGCTGAGTCGGCGCAGACTCCTCCGGCCACCCGCCCGAGCGATCCGACGACGCTGCAGCTGCACCCTGAGAAGGCGGCCCGCCAGAGGGTGGCCCGGCAGGTGCCGCACCTTGCGAAGCCCGAGCCGGTGGAGCTGTGGCCCGAGTAGGAGCAGCCGCCGCGGGCACAGGCGGCGTACTGGGTGGGGTCGTTGACGCTTCGGCGGTGGGGATGCCGATGGTCAGCCGGCGCTCCATCCGGTCGAGCCTGGCCTGGATCCCGTTGGTGGAATCGTCGGCGCCCGGCAGCAGCACCTTGGCGCAGATCAGTTCGAGCTGGAGCCGCGGTGCCGTCGCCCCGCGCATCTCCAGCAGACCGGCCGCGACGATGTCCGCGGCACGGGTCAGCTCGGCGGCGCCGATGCCGGCGGCCTGGCTCTGGAGACGCTCGCCCTGGTCCTCGGTGGCTTCGATCAGGCCGCTGGCGACGGCGTTCGGCACGGCGGACAGGATCACCAGGTCGCGTAGCCGGCGGAGCAGGTCCTCGGCGAACCGCTTGGGGTCCTGGCCGGTCTCGATCACCTTCTCGACCGTTTCGAACACGGCGCGGCTGTCGTGCGCCGCGAATCCGTCCACGCACGCATCCAGCAACGAGTCCGGTGTGAACCCGAGCAGCGAGACGGCTAGCTGATAGGTGACGCCGTCGGCATCCGCACCGCCGATCAGCTGGTCCAGCACGCTCAGCGAGTCACGCACCGATCCCGCACCGGCGCGAACCACCAGCGGCAGCGCGGCCGGCTCGATGGCGACACCCTCGGCCTCACAGAGGGTGGCCATGTAGTCGGCGAGCTGTTTCGGCGGGACCAGGCGGAACGGGTAGTGGTGGGTGCGGGACCGGATCGTCCCGATCACTTTGTCCGGCTCGGTGGTGGCGAAGATGAATTTGAGGTGCGGCGGCGGCTCCTCGACCAGCTTCAGCAGGGCGTTGAAGCCCTGCGTGGTCACCATGTGAGCCTCGTCGATGATGTAGATCTTGTACCGGCTCTGCACCGGCGAGAAGAAGGCCTTCTCGCGCAGGTCGCGCGCGTCGTCGACACCACCATGTGAGGCAGCGTCGATCTCGAGCACGTCGATGCTGCCAGGGCCGCCACGGGCCAGGTCCGTGCAGGACTGGCACTCGCCGCAGGGCTCCGCGATCGGGCCCTTCTCGCAGTTGATCGCGCGAGCCAGGATCCGGGCGCTGGTGGTCTTGCCGCAGCCGCGCGGACCGGAGAAGAGATATGCGTGGTTCACCCGGTTGTTACTCAATGCGTTCCGCAGCGGGACAGTGACATGGTCCTGCCCGATCACCTCGGAGAACTTCTCCGGGCGATACCGGCGGTACAGCGCAAGGGGTGCTTCCACGACGGCCACCCTAGCGCCGCAGACCGACAAAACCTCAGAGTCGGTGGTTCACTTCGTCCAGGAGTCCGAACAGGTAGCTGCCGTAGCCGGACTTGGCGAGCGTGGTGGCCCGCTGCTCCAGCTCGGCGTCGTCGATGAAGCCGCGGCGCCAGGCGATCTCCTCCGGGCAGCCGATCTTCTGGCCCTGTCGGACCTCGACCGCGCGGACGAACTCGCCGGCCGACATCAGCGAGTCGAAGGTTCCGGTGTCGAGCCACGCGGTGCCACGCGGCAGCACCTCCACCTGCAGCCGCTCGGCCTGCAGATAGACATCGTTGATCGAGGAGATCTCCAGTTCGCCCCGGGCGGACGGCTTGATGTCCTTGGCGATCTTGACCACGTCACTGGAGTAGAAGTACAGCCCGGGTATCGCGTAATTGCTCTTCGGTTCGGTCGGCTTCTCCTCGATGCTGAGCGCCTTGCCATCCGGGTCGAACTCCACCACCCCGTACGCCGTGGGGTCGGCGACCCGGTAGGCGAACACGACGCCCCCGTCGACCTCGTTGAACCTCTGCAGGTGTACGCCGAGCCCGGGGCCGTAGAAGATGTTGTCGCCGAGCGCCAGTGCGACCGGCTCGGACCCGATGAAGGATTCACCGATCAGGAACGCCTGGGCGAGACCGTCAGGGCTTGGCTGGACGGCGTACGAGATCTCCATCCCGAACTGGGATCCGTCACCCAGCAGCCGGCGGAACTGGCCCGCGTCGTCCGGCGTGGTGATGACCAGCACCTCGCGGATGTTCGCCAGCATCAGCGTGGACAGCGGGTAGTAGATCATCGGCTTGTCGTAGACAGGCAGCAACTGCTTGCTGGCAGCCATAGTGAGTGGATGCAGTCGCGTGCCGGCGCCTCCGGCCAGAATGATGCCTCGCATGCGGCTCACCATACCGAGACCGGATGTCGTTGCTCCTGGCTACGGTGCCGAACGGATTCGACGCTTTGCGGGCCCACGGTCGTACGCTGTCGCGGGTGACCGACAGCGGAAGCGACTGGACGACAACCCTCCCCGTGGACGCCGGGCAGCGTCTCGTCATCGAGCGCGCCCGCACCGCGCTGCCGGATGACGAGCGGATCCTCGCCGTCTATCTGATCGGAAGCTACGGCACCGGCGAGGCGGACGAGTTCAGCGACGTGGACGTGCATTGCGTGGTCACCGACGAGAGCGCAGCCTGGTTCGAGGAGCATTGGACCGACGTACTGGCGGTGATCGCCGGGCCGACAGTGCTCGCAGACGCTATCCCCGGGCTGATCGGCGGTCTCGGCATCACTTCCGATTGGCTACACGTCGACATCGTCATCCACCCACTTGGCAGCTTCGACCGCTTCCAGTACGACGGGATCCGCGTGCTGTTCGACCGCGACGGATCCCTCTTCCCCGAAGGCGATCTGGCTCGGACCGGCGGCCGGCCAGGACCACCGTACTGGCCTGAGCGGGCCGTGAACCTGTTCTTCTACTTCCTCGGGAATCTGGTCACCGTGCTCGGCCGCGACGAGCGGATCGTCGGACATCAGGGCATTGGCGCGGTGCGCGATCAACTGGTCGCCCTGATGCTCGCCGAGCGCGGGGTTCAGCGCACCGGCGGACTCAAGCGGCTGAACGCGTACCTGTCCGACGAGCAGCGCAGTTGCCTGGAGGCCGTCCCGGCGGCCGGCTGCGATCCCGCGGACATCGTCGCCGCGAACCGGTACCTGTGCCGGGAGTTCATCCGGCGCGGGACGGCTCTGGCGGAGCGGACCGGCGAGCGCTGGCCGCGGGAGTTTGTCGACGCGACGCTGACGCATCTCCACCGACACTTCGGCGTCGACTTCACGTGATCAGCCAAGGTCGTAGTTGGCGAAGCGGACCCGGAGATCCTTCTTCGAGAACTTGCCGACGCTGGTCTTAGGCACTTCGTCGATGAACTCCACCGCGTCCGGCAACCACCATTTGGCCACCAGCGGCTTCAGATAGGCGAGGATCTCCTCGGCCGTCGCTGTTGCACCTTCCTGCAACACGACACAAGCCAGCGGCCGCTCGTCCCACTTCGGATGCGGTACGCCGACGACCGCGGCCTCCTTGACCGCCGGGTGCGCCATCAGCAGATTCTCCAAATCGACCGAGCTGATCCACTCGCCGCCCGACTTGACCAGGTCCTTGGTCCGGTCGACCAGCCGCACCGATCCGAACCGATCGATCGCAGCGACGTCACCGGTCTTCATCCAGCCGTCCACGGTATTCAGCTGAACGCCATCTTCGGGCCGGTAATACTCGGCCGCGACCCACGCGCCCCGGACCTGCAACTCACCCGTTGCCTCGTCATCCCAAGGCAACGAAGTAGTCGAACCCGGCTCAACGATCCGGATCTCCACACCCGGCAGCGGCAGACCCTGCCTCGCCCGAAGCTTCGCCTTCTCCTCCTCCGGCAGCTCGTCGTACCGGGCCGGGACATGCGCCGCCGTCGCCACCGGGCTGGTCTCGGTCATCCCCCAAGCCTGCAGGATCGGCTTACCGAGCTTCTCCCGGAACGCCTCCGACAATGCCCGCGGTACGGCGGATCCACCGCAGGGGATGCGCCGCAGCTTGGGCAGCTCCACCCCGTCGAGCAACGGCAACAAACCCTGCCAGATCGTCGGTACGCCGGCCGTCAGCGTGACCTCTTCTTCCACCAACAGCTTCAAGATGCCCTGCGGCGACATGTCCGCCCCCGGGAAGACCAGGCTGGCGCCGGCCATCGGCGCAGCGTGCGCCAGGCCCCAGGCATTCGCGTGGAACATCGGCACCACCGGCATCACCTTGTCGGACTCGGTCAGGCCGATACCCACGTTCGTCAGCACACCGATCGAGTGCAGCCAGGTGGACCGGTGAGAGTAGACGACGCCCTTCGGGTGCCCCGTCGTACCGCTCGTGTAGCACATCGCGGCGGCCTGGTTCTCGTCGTCGACGTGGAACTCGACCGGCTCGGCACCGGCCAGCAAGTCCTCGTAATCGTGGAACCGCGGGTCGTCCGGGATCTCCACCCCGGCAGCCCCAGCCGGCAGGTCGTCCATCACAACGACGTGCCGGACGGTCGCGAACCGGTCAAGCAGCGGCATCAACAGCCCCAGCAACGACCGGTCCACGAAGACGACCTCGTCCTCGGCGTGATTCGCGATGTAGACGACCTGGTCCGGGAACAGCCTGATGTTGAGCGTGTGCAAGACCCGCCCGGTACACGGAGCCGCGAAGTACAGCTCCAGGTGCCGGCTGGAGTTCCAGGCGAAGGTGCCGACCCGGCCGTCGGCGCTGATGCCGAGCGTGTCCAACACACCGCCGAGCCGCCTGGTCCGAGCCGCCCACTCGCCGTACGTCGTACTGACGGGCGCAGGACCACCGGTGTGGATCGTCTTGTCCGGGTAGTACTGCTCAGCCCGCCGGAAAATCCCGTCCAAGGACAGCTGGTAGTCCTGCATCAGACCCTTCATGTGCCCACTGTGCCAGCCACTGTGTCAGATTGGCCATGCCCCACCCAGGGCTCGGGGCTCAGCGCAACCATGACTCCGGCCCGGCGACGACCGGTTTCCCGGTCTTGGCGGACTCCTCGATGGCGAGACCGATCAGGTGGTCCTGGCACGCGTCGGCGAGCGGATACGGCTGCTCGCCCTCACCGTGGCACCACGCGCTCATCCGCGCCAGCATCGCCGCGACCGAGATGTCGTCATCGGCGAGCCGCACCCCTGGGAAGGGGTTGCGGTAGACGACCGCACCGTCATGGCTGATGTGGTCCAGCGCGAATCCCTCCAGGTTGAGATCGATGCCGGTCTGGCGGCGGACAAGGCGCGACTCCACCGCGCTCACCGGATCCGCCAGCCGCACCACCCGGTCGTCGACCAGTTCACCTTGACTGCCGCGGATGACGATCCGGCTGCCGCGCAGCGGGTTCAGCCACTGGTTGTCGGTGAAGTCGTACAGGCCCATCCGGCCACCGCCGAAGTCGATCGTTGCCAGCGTGGTGGTGGCATCCTTCGGCTCGGCGCTGCCCGACCAGCCGTCCCGCGACAGCGGGTCCGCCAGTGGCGCGACGAAGTTCCGCGCGTCGACGGTCGCCGGGCCAAGGCCGACGTCCAGCAGGAAACGCATCAGCGACACGGCGTGGTAGAGATGCGTGGACGAGATCTGGACCGAGGTCACCGCCCCGAGCAAGCCCGCCCGGACCAGCGACAATTGTGCCGCGTGCGAGGGCATCAGCAGGTACTGCTCGGCCACCTGGACCAGACCACTGTCGCCGACCGCCGACCAGAGCCGGCGAAGGCCCGCCGCGTCGGGAGCCGGCGGCGTCTCGCTCAGCACGGGGATGCCGAGGGCAACAAGCTCGCTGGTCACCTCGGGAGCGACGGCCCACGGCACGGACACGATGACGAAGTCCGGCCTGTCCTCCGCGACCAACTCCGCCACGGACCGGAAGGTCGGCACACGCCACTCGCGTTCGACCTCCTGGCCGCGTTCGGCGGTGCGGGTGACGACACCGGTGACGACGAATCGGTCCGGCATCGCACGAGCCATCTGGGCGAAGAAGCCGGCCCGCCAGCCGCTGCCGACGATCCCGTACCGCCCGGGACGCGTCGTCCGCACACTCATTCGAGGACCCCATCAGGGCCGGCAGCGGCCAGCGGCTCCTCGTAGTCGTGGAACCGCGATTCGTCCTGCGTCAGCGCCTTCATGGAGCACCACCCTGCCAGTCCCGGTAGAGCAGCTCGGCCATGCCCACCCCACCGCCTCACCCGCCTGCTGGTCAGATCGCTGTGCGACCGCCGTCGGCAGCGACGATCGCGCCGGTGACGTAGCTCGCGCGAGGCGACGCGAGGAAACCGACGACCTCGGCGATCTCCTCGGGACCGGCCGCGCGCTCGAGCGCGGTGGTGGTGCCGAGTTGCTTGATGAAGTCGTTGTCCGCGCCGTCGGTGTAGACCGGTCCGGGAGCAACCAGGTTGACCCGCACGTTCTGCGGGCTGAACTCCGCTGCCCAGGCCCGCGTCAGCGAGGACAGCGCCGCCTTCGTCGCGCCGTAGGCCGCGCCCCCGGCCAGGCCGAGCTGACCGGCCATGCTGCCGATGTTGACGATGCTGCCATTGCCCTTGGCCGCCATTCCCGGAGCGAAGGCGGCGACCAGCAGGAACGGCGCACGGACGTTGGCTGCGAACAGGGTGTCGAAGCTGTCGACAGTAAGGTCCGCGGTAGGCCCGAACAATGAGAAGCCGCCGTTGTTCACCAGGACGTCGACAGCGCCGACCTGCTCGGCCAGGCGCTGGACGTCGGCGGCGTCGGCGAGATCGGCGGCGACGAAGCGCGCCTGACCGCCTGCCGCGGAGATCGCGTCGACTGTCGCTGCGCCGCGGGCGGGGTCGCGGCCGTGAACGACGACCTCGAGGCCGTCTCGCCCCAACTGCAACGCGATCGCCCGGCCGATGCCCGACGTCGCGCCTGTCACCAATGCGGTCTGAATCTGCTGCTCTGACATGAGAATCTCCTGATCATGCAGACCGGTCTGTCTGGACAATCCGACTCTAGACAGACCGGTCTGGTAAAGTCAAAGGCATGCCGACAGAAGCTCCCTCGCCGAAGCAACGCAGCACTGCCGCCCGGGCCCGCCTGCTGGCGGCCGCGAACGAGCTGTTCTATGCGGAGGGCATCCGGGCGGTCGGGATCGACCGGGTGATCGAGCACGCCGGCGTGGCCAAGGCGACGCTCTACAGCGCGTTCGGCAACAAGGAGGGGCTCGTCCGCGCCTACCTCGAGGCGCGCCATACCGCCACCAGCGAGCGTATGCAGCAGGAGCTCGAAGCGCGGTACCGCACCCCGAAGGAGCGATTGGTCGGCGTCTTCGAGGTCCAAGGATTGTCTTTCGCGGATCCGGACTTCCGGGGCTGCGCCTTCATCAGCGCCAACGCCGACGCTCCGAACGTGGCTGCCGTCGAGGAAGCATCAAAGGACTACCGCACCTGGGTGCACGCATTGTTCTTCGACCTGGCGGAGCAGGCCGGCGCCAAGGACCCGAAGCAGTTAGCTCAGCAGTTGGTCTTGCTCTACGACGGCTCCGGAATCAGCGCCTGGCTGGACCACGACCGATCCGCCGACAACACCGCCCGGACCGTTGCCGCCGCCCTGGTCGACGCCGCGATCCCCGACGATCTGTGACGGTTCGACAGTCCCCCGCTCCAGCCAAGGCGCGCGTCGAATGCAACCAGGTACCGACGAACAATGAGAGCGCGATGGCGGCTGGGGAGGTTCGCGACTGCTGGCCACCGAGCTGGGGCCGCTGGGCCTCGCGTGGGTTGCCGAAGCCAGGCGGGACGAGGAACCTTGAGTGATGGACATCATGCCTGCCACGATCGGCCGGCGCGTCACGCTCCCGGCGGATGCGAGGACTGTACCCATCGCTGACTACGGGTTCCTGTCCGACGGTGAGGCGACAGCGCTCGTCTCGCCGGCTGGCGACGTCGACTGGATGTGCTTGCCCCGGATGGACTCGCCGAGCGTGTTCGGCGCCCTGCTCGGGCGCCAGGCAGGCCGATTCCGCTTCGCGCCGTCCGACGTCTCGATCCCGGCTTCGCGCCGATATCTGCCCGGCACCGTGATCCTCGAGACCAGTTGGGGCACCGCGACGGGCTGGGCGGTGATCCGCGACGTACTGCTGATCGGGCCGTGGCGACACGAGGACGAACTGTCCGAAAACTATCGGCGGACGCCGACCGACTACGCGTCCGAGCACATTCTGCTGCGGACGATCCGCTGCGTGTCCGGCGAGATCCAGACCGCGATGGAGTGCGAACCGGTTCTTGACTATGGGCGGAAGTCCGTGCGCTGGTCCTACACCGACCACGTCTACCACCAAGGGCAGGCAACCGCCGCGGGTAGTGACGTGACGCTGACGCTCACCACCGACATGCGCCTGGGCTTCCAGGGCGCCCAGGCGACGGCACGCACGCTGCTTCGAGAAGGCGACGTCCGCTTCGTGGCGTTGTCGTGGGGTGGCCGGGAGCCTCCACAGACGTACGACGATGCGTACGAGCGGTTGGTCTGGACTGCGCACCACTGGCAGCATTGGCTCGCCCGCGGAGACTTCCCTGATCATCCCTGGCGTGGCTACCTGCAACGCAGTGCACTGACCCTGAAGGGGCTGACCTACGCCCCCACCGGGGCGATCGCCGCCGCGGCCACCACCTCGCTGCCGGAATGTCTGGGCGGTGAGCGCAACTTCGACTACCGCTACACCTGGATCCGGGACTCGACGTTCGCGCTGTGGGGGTTGTACTCGCTCGGGTTCGACTGGGAAGCCGTCGACTACTTCTCTTTCATCGCCGATATTGCCGAACGTGACGAGGAACTTCAGATCATGTACGGCATCGGTGGCGAGAAGGACCTTGAGGAGACCATCCTCGACCATCTCCCCGGTTATGCCGACTCCTCACCGGTGCGGATCGGGAACGCAGCCCACTCGCAGGTACAGCACGACGTGTGGGGCGCTCTGCTCGACTCGGTCTACCTCCACTCCAAGGCCGCTGATCACCTGGACGCGCGGATCTGGCCGACCCTGGGCAAGCAGGTCAATGCGGCACTCAAGCATTGGCGCGAACCAGATGCCGGGATCTGGGAGGTACGTGGCGAACTGAAGCACTTCACCGCGTCGAAGATCATGTGCTGGGTGGCCGTCGACCGCGGCGCGCGGCTCGCCACGTTCATTGGTCATGACGCCGAGGCGGCCCAATGGCACCTGGCCGCCGACGAGATCAAGGCCGACATCCTGGCCAACGGCGTCGACGAACGCGGCGTCCTCACCCAGTGTTACGGCTCGCCTGCCCTGGACGCCTCACTCCTGCTTGCACCCTTGGTGCGGTTCCTGCCGCCCGACGACCCACGGATCCGGGCCACCGTCCTGGCCATCGCCGACGAACTGACGATGGACGGGCTGGTGCTGCGGTACCGCGTCGAGGAGACCGATGACGGCTTCTCCTGCCAGGAGGGCGCATTCATGATCTGTTCGTTCTGGATGGTATCGGCGCTGTGCGAGATCGGCGAGCAGGATCGGGCCCAGAAACTTTGCGCAAAGCTGCTCTCCTTCGCCGGGCCACTGGAACTGTACGCCGAGGAGATCGACACGGACAGCTGTCAGCACCTCGGCAACTTCCCACAAGCCTTCACCCACCTGGCCCTGATCAATGCCGTTCTGCATGTCATCCTCACAGAGCACGTCGACGAGGCGGACGCCGTCCTCAAACTGAGAAAGCGCTACTAGCCTCGGGCCTCAGACGAAGTGGGCACCGGGTTTGCGGTATCCGCGGAGTAGGTCGCGGGAGATGATCAGCCGCTGCATCTCGTCCGTGCCCTCGAAGATGCGCCAGAGCCGGACCTCGCGGAACCAGCGCTCGATCGGCAGTTCCTTCGTGTACCCCATGCCGCCGTGGATCTGCAGCACCCGGTCGGCGACCCGGTTGACCGTGTTGGTGCCGTAGAGCTTGGCGATCGCGCTGTCATGCTGCGGGTGCCGGCCCTGATCGACTGCCCAGGCGGCGTACAGGACGAGCCAGCGAGCGGCCTCGAGCTCGACCTCGGAATCCGCGATCATCCATTGGATGGCCTGGTTGTCACCGATCGGGTTGCCGAAGGTCTGCCGGGTGTTCGCGTGGTCGATCGCCAACTGGAGCAGGCGTTCGCAGGCACCGATGCCGCGGGCGGGGATGATGAACCGGCCCTTCATGATCCAGCGCATCGCCAACTCGTAACCCTGGCCGATCTCGCCGAGCACGTGGTCCTCCGGGACGCGTACATCGTCGAAGTTCAGCGTCGCCGGGACCGCTTGGCCCATCGTGATGATCGGGTCCGAGGTCCAGCCGCGGTCCCGGTCGACCAAGAAGGCGGTGAACCCGCCCTTCGAGCCTTTCTCGGCATCCGTCACGGCGATGACGATGGCGAAGTCGGCCTCGTTGCCGCCGGTGATGAAAGTCTTCTCGCCGCGGATCACCCACTCGTCGCCGTCCTTCTTGGCGGTGGTGCGGATCGCGCGGGTGTCGGAGCCGGCGCCGGGCTCGGTGATCGCGAAACACGACCGGCGCTCACCGGAGATAGTGGGGAGCAAGTACTCCTTGCGTTGCTCCTCGTTGCATTCGTAGAGGATGTTGTCGGCCTCGCCGCCGAACGAGAACGGCACGAATGTCCGGCCGAGTTCGCTCGTGATGAGGGCCTGATCGACGGCCGACAAGTCCATGCCGCCGAACTCCTCGGGCGTGCTCAAACCCCAGAAGCCGAACGACTTCGCCTTCAACCGGAGTTCCTTGGTGGTTGCCGGCTCGAGGCCGGGCCGACCCTCTCGCTCGCGCCGCAATACCTCGTTCTCCAGCGGCACCAATTCCTTGCGGACGAACTCGCGGGTGGTCTTACGGATTGCCTGCTGTTCGTCGCTGAGCGAGAAGTCGACCATGGAGCCAACCGTACGACCCGCGGACAGCCGGCACTCACCAACCGGCCGGTCGCCGCCCGAGCCAGGCTCGGTCGAGCGTCTTGTCCCGGCACATCCTGGAGTTGGTGAGTGTCGGCCGTCCGCCGCTTAGGCTCGGCGCATGCTCCTCGACATCCGCGACACCCGCCTGCACGTCGACCAGCGCGGGCCGGAGGATGCGCCGCCGTTGCTGTTCCTGCACGGCGGACCGGGCTCAGGCAGCTACGACTTCATGTCGTTCCAGGGCGACCGCCTGTCAGAGCGACTGCGGCTGGTCGGCGTGGACCAGCGAGGCGTGCAGCACTCGGACCCACTGGACGGCCCGGTCACCGAGGACGACCTGATCGCCGACTTCGAGGCGCTCCGCCAGACGCTCGGTTTCGACCGCTGGTCGATCCTCGGTCACTCCTACGGCGGCCGGCTGGCGCTGCGGTACGCCGTCACGCACCCCGGCACGGTCGCGCGGGTAATCTTCGAGAATCCACCGTGGGACATGGTGCTCGCCACTCGCACACTGGTCGACGCGGCGCTGCCGCTGCTGACGGAACTCGGCGACGAGGCAGGCGCCGAGGAACTACTCAGCCATGAAGGCCCTGCCACGGCTGCGATGTGGGATGCGCGGATCGCTCTGGTTCAAAGGCTGGGCGATCGGCGGATGGAAATCTACTTCGGACCCGACGCACAAGGCGCCGGCCGGTTCGCCGAGGAGATCACCCGGACGCCGGGATTCTCCGAGTCACTCCTGCCGTATCTGGAGCGGCTGACCCAGTCCGCGCTCCTGATCAAGGGCGGCCACGACCCGGTCACCAGCGCCGAGGAGATCGACCTGTTCCAGGCTCAGGTGCCGAACGGCCGCTTCCAGCTGTTCGATACCGCCGGCCACTTCGTTCATGCCGAGCAGCCCGAGGCCTATGCCCGCCTCGCCACCGACTTCATCCTCAGCTCACCCCCACCGTAAGAAGGGGTTCCTACAGCAGCGTCTCGGCCGACAGGGACAGGTAGTACGGCCGCGTGGGTAGGGCGGCTGAGCATCAGCCGCGCCCCAGCGGGGGCGTACAGGGGTGCACTACCTGTCGTTCGGTACGCGGGCGGACGGGTCAGGGTGCGATCGGGACGGCGCGCTTGTGGAGAGTTCGGCGGTGGTAGCTGATGATGGTCTCCGCCGCCTTGTCGCTGACGGTCTTGCCCTCGAGGAAGTCGTCGATCTCGTCATACGTGATTCCGAGCACCAACTCGTCGGGAACGCCCGGGCTCGCTGTCTCCAGGTCCGCCGTCGGGATCTTGGCGACGATCTCGTGAGCAGCCCCCAGACGTGAGGCGATCGCCCGGACGCGGCGCTTGTTCAGACCGGCTAACGGAGTTAGGTCGCAGGCGCCGTCGCCGTACTTGGTGAAGAAGCCCATCACCGCCTCGGCCGCGTGATCCGTGCCGACGACGAGAGCATTGCGCGCACCCGCTACGGCGTACTGGGCGATCATCCGCTGGCGGGCCTTGATGTTGCCGGTGTGGAAGTCATGCCGATCGCCGAGATGCGTGTGCGTAACCCCCTCGACCAATGCGTCGGTGGCGGGCTTGATATCGACCGTGACCGTCTCGTCCGGGCGGATGAACTCGAGCGCGCGCTGAGCGTCCACCTCGTCGTGCTGGTCGCCGTATGGGAGTCGCATCGCGATGAAGCTCGCGTCGCCGCCGTCAGCACGGACCCGCTCGACCGCGAGCTGGCAGAGCCGGCCGGCGGTGCTGGAGTCGACCCCGCCGCTGATGCCCAGCACGTACGCCGTGGCGCCGGACAGCCTGAGCTGGTCCGTCAGGAAGGTGATGCGGCGCTCGACCTCGAACTCGGAATCGAACGAGGGCGTCACTCCGAGTTCGCCGATGATCAGTTCCTGCACGTACCGGCGGTCGAGCTCGCTCATCGCACTCCCTCGTTGGTGGGCTGCCGACAAGCCTAGTTCGAGGGCTTCTCCTGCATGAGGATCGGGTGGTGACCGTCCGGGTCCTGGAATCCGGTCATCCACAGCTCGGTGGTCTCAGTTCGGTGCACGACATGCGGCTCGTCGAGGAACTGGACCCCGTGACCTTCCAGTCGGGCCCGCTCGGCATACAGGTCATCGACGTCGAAGTAGTGCACGGTGTGGGTCCGGTACTTCGGCGACTCGACCTTGCCCAGGTAGAGCCGGACACCGCCGGACTGGAAGAACGCCATCGGCTGGCCCTCGACCCGGAACAGGAACGGGATCTCCAGCACGTCACGGTAGAACTCGACGGCCCGATCAACGTCCGTCACGCTGATGTGAATCTGTGAAATCGGCCCGAGTGCCATGGTTCAGATTAGTCCCGGACATGAGGATTCCCCGCGCACCCGGAAGAGCTCACTTACCCTTGCTGCCTTCCGGCCCTGGGGGAGTTGGGCGAGATACCGCCACGCGGGGAACCATCGAAGAGTCTACGGGATCTTCAGGTCGTCATTTGCCTCGGCCTAAGCTGACCGTGTGACCAACCTCGCGCTCGGTCCGATCGGAATCGCTACCGGCCTCGACAGCAGCCCAGCCTCCCTGACCGCCGCTGCCACGGCTGAACAACTCGGCTATCCCAGCCTCTGGCTCGCCGGTGGTCCCCTGCCCGGCCTGCAGACCGTCGTCGACGTGATCCAGGCGACGAACACGTTGAAGGTGGCGACCGGCATTCTCTCCGTCGACAAGTTCAGCCCGCTCGAGGTCGCCGCGACGTATGCCGGCCTCGAGGCGGACCACCCCGGCCGGTTCGTCGTCGGGCTCGGCGGCGCTCACGGACCGAAGCCGCTGGCCACACTGAATAGCTTCCTCGACCAACTGGACGCCGTACCGGTGGAGAAGCGGGTGCTCGCGGCGCTTGGGCCGCGGATGTTGAGGTTGGCCCGGGATCGCGCGGCCGGTGCGTACCCGTTCCTGGTCACGCCGGAGTACACGGCTGAGGCGCGGAAGATCCTTGGCGAGGATTGGCTGCTGGCCGTTCAGCAACTCATCGTGGTGGAAACGGATGCGGACCGGGCTCGGGCGATCGCCCGGGAGCCGCTTGGCTTCCTGAGCAAGGTGCCGGGCTATGCGGCGAACCTGACCCGGATGGGGTTCAGCGCCGACGAGATCGGCAACCTAGACGATCGTCTGGTTGACGCCGTGACGGCTTGGGGCACTCCGGCCAAGATCGCGGAACGCATAGACGAGCAGCGCGAGGCCGGCGCCGACCATGTGGCGATAAACGTGCTGACCGGTGTGACGGGTCCGCAGCCCATCGAGCAATGGCGGGCTCTCGCCGAGGTGCTACTCCCCTAGGCGGTGCCGCAGCGCCGGGATCCAGTGGTCGCCCGTCATGATCCCGCGGCAGAGCGGCGAACCGCAGTTGCAGGTCAGTTTATAGGGGATGCCGGTGCTGGTTCCGTAGTCGCTGGTGAGCTCTTCACCTTGGGCGATTTCCCTGCGTGCTTCGAGCGTGATCGCGTCGATCCACCAGAGGTTGGGGTCGCAGCTGTGGTTGCCGTACGCAATGGTCGGCCGCGGGTCCGACGGCAGCACCAGGTTCTCGTCGGCTCCGATCGTGATGGTGTCCACTGGCTTGTCGGACTCGTCCAACAGCCTGGTGAGCTCTTTGGTGTCCACTCGACGCCCGCCTAGTACGGCAACTACGGTGCCGGTCTTCTGGCGAACAACCCGTCTCCCTCGATCTGGGAGGTCCGCACTTCAAGGTTCGGGTGACTCCACGCGAGCTGCTTCTCGTAGAGCCGGGCCACCGACTCGAGCTTGTCGTACCGGTAAGGCTTGGCCTCCCCAGTCTGCCGGAACCCCATCGCGACCCAGAACTTGACTGCGGTGTCGGCGTTGGTATCCACCACGGCCAGTCTCAGCTTCTCGACCTCCGGCCAGGTGCCGGCGACGTACTGCTCGACCAACCCGTACGCCGCTGCGCCGCGGCCGCGGCGCTGGTGCTTTCCGTGGACCTCGAGTAGTCCGATGAACGCTGTGCTCTCGTTCGGGTAGCCGCGAAGCAGGTCGACGACGGCAACCAGTTCGTCGTCCTCCCAAGCGCCAAGGACGACCTTGGCATCCTCGGGGATGCTTCCCGGACGCATCATGAGCAGGCTCTGTGCGTCGGAGGAGCCGGGCGGGTACCCGGTGATGCGCTCGGTGTAGCCAGGATCAGACTCGATCAGCTCCTGGACCGCATCCACGTCATCAGGCTGAATCGCTCGCAGCTCCACCCTCGTCAGGCTAGTCAGCCTTCGGTGCCAGCCCCACTGATTTTCAGCGTCCGCCAGGCCCGATTTCAGGTCGGGGCACGGTACCGCGTATTCTCTCCGACTGGAGGATTCGCCTAGAGGCCTAGGGCGCACGCTTGGAAAGCGTGTTGGGGGCAACCCCTCACGAGTTCGAATCTCGTATCCTCCGCCACTCCTCAAGAGGCAAGAAACCGCAGGTCAGAGCGTGGTTTCACCCCTGCAGAGGACGAAGTAGAACCGGCCCGGTCGCATCAGCGACGGGGCCGGTTTCTTTGTAAGGGGTCTCAACGAGGGTCTCAACAGACCCCAGGATCAGGCAGGGACCAGCATTCCGGCCGCACCTTCCTCCCCCTCGTCCGGGTCCTCTTCGTCGGTCGGGAGCTCCCTTGCCGGGACCGGAGTCCTTACGGGCGTCGAGGCGGCCGGATGGACCGGCCGGCAGATCGTGGTCGACGTGACCGAGCTACCTGCACCACCGCAGGTCGCGGACTTCCTCCAACTCGACGCCCCCGGCACACCATCCGTACGCCGACGGCGCCTCCGGTTGGTCAGCCGACCCGAGGACGGCATTCCCGAGCGAGTCGCGATGATCGCGGACACGTGGACCCCGCCGGACATCGCTTACAAACTCATCGACGGCAGAGCACCCCTAATGAGCCCGCAGGACACCACCCTGCCGGGCGGCATCTACTACGCCCTCGGCTTCCGACAGGTTCGGTTCATCGACAACATTGAAGTCCGGATGCCGACGGCCGAAGAGGCCGAGCTGATGTCTCTGTCGCCCGGGACCGCAGTCGGCCAGCACGCCCGCATCGGTATCGACGAAACCGGGCGGCGCGTACGCGTCCTGATCCACATCTGGGCCGGTGACCGCCAGGTCATCACCTACGACCTGCCCGTCCCGAAACGGCGCCTGCCAACCAACGGAGATACTCAGTGACGACCTACCACGTACGCGCGGCCGGTGAGCAAGACGTAGACGCCGTGGTGGCTCTTCGACGGCATGCGGAGGACTGGCTCAGGTCAGCAGGCATCGAGCAATGGACAAAGAGCGCCTACGGCGCACGAGTCATCAAAGGCTGGATCGGCACCGGTAGCACCTTCGTAGTCGAGACCGACGACAACGAGATCATCGGCAGCCTGTCCCTCGACGCAGGCGACCCCACATTCTGGACCGAGGAAGAGATGCGGGCACCTGCCCTCTACCTCTACAAATTCATCATCCGATCCGACCACCGAGGCACCGGCCTGGGCGACGTCCTGCTGGACTGGTCCTGCTACCGAACCGA
>JAWWPC010000318.1:0-2638 GCA_033851055.1 Kribbellaceae bacterium
CCTGCAGCGCCATCCCAGCCTCACCTCCGACGTCGCGATCTGCTCGACGGGCTGATACACGAATACACCCAGGTCGCATGACGTGGATGACCAGTTCGGCACCCACAGAGATGGGACTTTGCCGGGACCCTGCCTCGGGGGTGCGGTGTTCGTCGATGATGATCATGGCGGCGAACAGGAACCGCAGCACCCTAAGACGCGGCATGCCCTATTGATCTTGGTTGCCGGAGCGCTTCGATCCTTAGGTCACCCTTCGTACTTAGTATGAGCCAGTCGAAAGTTGCGGCCATTCCGCTTCATCTCATTTTTGGTGGCCAAGATTTCCCGGCGCGCGATATGGGAAGGTAATCTGTTCTTTGTAAAATCTTCGACCACAAACTCTTTATTTGTGGAGCACAGCACCACATAGATCAAGTCGTAGTCGAACCACGACAAGAAAACCGTCTCGCTGACGCCCGCGTTGAGTTCCTTTTTGCTCCACTCTTCATTGTAGTACTTCGTTAACACCTTTTTCTCGTTTGCAAGGTCGCGGGATATGACGTCGGCGGACACGAGTATCTGAGAGCAAGCATCACGCATTTTCGCGGCGAAACCCTTCTTGGCGTGGATGATGTAGAGTTTTTTGTTCTCATCATCAACCTTCAAGAGATCGAAGAGTTCCACCTTGCCGCTATCCGTTTTGGCGAAGACCTCATCACCGAAGTAGAAGCCAGCCTCTTCGGCTTGATCTTCGTTAAACTTGCCCTCGCTACCACCAGTCCATGACAGAAAGGCCACCTCGGAACCGAGCAACGCAGGCCTACCAGACGTGAACACATCGTCAATAAAGTCGCGTTTCAGATTTTCAAGGAAGTCACCGAGACTCCTGTACCAGATCTTATCTATGCAGAAGTAGGTCTTGCCGCCAAGGTTGACCTGACCGTGTAGGAACTCCAGCAGCTTGCGCCGTATCGTCTTCGATGTGTCATCCGGGTCGACGCGGTAGCTCAGTGAGAGCTTCAAGAACTCTTTGAAGAAGAGGCCTTCGTTCTGCAGGCAGCCTTTGAGTTTCCCGTGCAGCACTGGGAGCAGTTCATCGATGTCGGGCGCACTATCACCTATCGGCGTACGGCTAAGCATGAAGTTTGATCCAGCTTTGAAGGAGATAATTTCGTACGGATCCAGAAGGTCAACGTCCGGGGGTTCATCGGCCAGCATTGCCCGACGAATGTCTGCGACGAACTGCGATGTGAGATCGTCCGTCAATTCTTTATCGTTCTTGATCGGGTACAGGTTGTCGAGGAATGAAAGTTCTCGCAGGTGCTCTTCGCTCGGTTCCGGCAAGTTCTCAAGTTCTTCAATCAGCTTGCAAACGTCTACAAGGTCGAGCTTCTGGCGGAGAACGAAAGCCGACTTAATCTCGACAGCTGGCGGCTTGTCCGGATTGATGATACCTCTTAGGAGGCTATCTTCCGGAAGGCGCTCGGCGTCAAGTCTGCCGACCAGCTTCTTCCACACCGTGTCCATGGCTTCACTCTTGTCAATCGAATACGTACGCCGGTACGTTTCGGAGCGACTGGTTTTGGAGCCGGTCATATCACGCACGTCCGTGGCGGTGAATTTGTTGGAGATCAGTTTCTTGGCCGTGTCGAAAGGGAAGCTGTAGTCGACGGAATCGGCGATTATGTGGTAGGCGGCGCCCGACGTGACGGCGAAGAGGGATGATTTGGTCGCCAAGAAGAGGCAGGCGTCCGCACCATTGATATGGAATTTTTCCGCGTCGCCCGCCTGCGCCAGATACCCCTCGACGAACGGGAGCAGCCCTAGGCTGAAGCTCCGTCGCACGTAAAGGTCAAGCTGCACGTCGGGAACCAACTGATTGAGAGGTACGGCGATCAGCCGCCGCTTGCCAGATTCTTCGGTGACCTGCTCGGCGTACGCCCTGATGACAGCCTTTATCCGGTCCTTCGGTAGCACACCGTCCGGCACCACGAGCTTCCAGATCGCGTTGTTCGACCTCTTCGTACTCATCTGTGTCACCTCCCGAGGTCACCCAGGAAAACGCTCAGCGATCCCGCCGCCCGCGTCTGTAGCTGGGTAGGGAGAGATGAGCTAGTCATGCGGCACGCTCCGAGTACAACGACGAGTTCCGCCTCGCGACCGAAGCGGTGAGCTTGCTGCCCACTCAGTCGCCGACACGTTGCAGGCTGTACCGAGCATACGGACCGTGGGCAGAAACGTCACCAACTGCTAGGCAGGGAGACTGTCAACACCAAGCCCGCACCAGCCACTATCGTCGACGAGGTCACGAACTGTCGTTACAGTATTAGAGGCTTGTCGCCTATTAGGGTACGGACCGGGTACGACGCTTCCTGAGGGCAGCCACGCAACCGGAGGAGCTGCTGCGTCGGATACCAAGATCAGGCAAACCTGGTCGATGCGTCGTCGTTGTCGTCGAATGCGGCGCTGAGGTCCAGCTTCGCGAGTTTCGGTCCCCCACCGGATGTGATCACGCTCGCGGTTCGCTGGTACCTGCCTGCGCCACGAGGCGCCTCGTCATATCCCCGGCGCAGCCGGGAAGAACTCGAAGGGAGGTTCTTGGGTCCGATGGCTTACCTGGACGCGAAAGCGCGAGGGAACAGTAGCCTGCCAGAAAAGC
>JAWWPC010000180.1:0-14917 GCA_033851055.1 Kribbellaceae bacterium
GTGCCCGGGCGATGACCTCCGGCCCGACCGGCTGGGTCCATTCGTTACTGTTCTCCACCTCGCGGTCCCAGGCGGCACGGTTATACGCCACGGGATCAAAGCTGTCCGTCACAACGGCAAAGCTTAGTACGACAGCCGTAGTTCGTGATCTGACAGTGCGGCGGTCCCGGACGCGAGGCGGCCACCGTTCGATGATCTCGGGTTGTGTGGACTCAAGAAGATCTCGCCGTGGCCGCGGGCCACAGCATAGACCCTGGTCGTTGGCGGGTGGAGTTCGATGGGTTGATGGGGCGGATCGCGTCTCGGTTCGCGCGGGTGGAGTCGCGGCGGCTGGCGCGGGATGCGGTCGCCGGGTTGATGTCGGGGTTGGCGGTGAAGAACTGCTGGACGCTGGCTGAGCATGCCGGTCACGACTCGCCAGACGGCCTGCAGCACCTTCTGCGGAAGGCGAAATGGGATACCGATGGAGTGCGGGACGCCCTGCGCCGGTATGTCGTGGAGCGGCTCGGCACGGTCGATGCCGTGCTGGTGGTGGACGAGACTGGCGACCTCAAGAAAGGAGCACACACCGTTGGGGTGCAGCGCCAATACACCGGGACCGCCTGGCGGATCGAGAACGCCCAGGTGGCGGTCTATCTGACCTATGCCAGCGCTGCCGGGCACGCATTGATCGACCGGGAGCTGTATCTGCCGCGGGTCTGGGCCGGCGACACCGACCGGCGCGAGCAGGCCGGTGTCCCGACGAAGGTGAAGTTCGCGACGAAACCGGCGTTGGCTACCGAGATGATCACCCGCACGCTGGATGCCGGTGTGAGCGCGCGCTGGGTGACCGGTGACGAGGTCTACGGCGCCGACCCGAAGCTGCGTAAGACGTTGGAGGACCGCGGCGTCGGGTATGTGCTGGCGGTTGCCTGCAGCCACCAGGTTCGCACCGGTGTCGGCAAGATCCGCGCCGATCAACTCGCCGCGAGCCTGCCCCGCAGGGCATGGCAGCGGCTGTCGGCCGGTGACGGCTCCAAGGGGCCGCGGTTCTACGACTGGGCCTGGATCAGCATCGTTACCAAGAAGGTCGAGGAACTGGAGAAGCAGCGAGCCGAAGGGACCGTAGCCAACACAGGGCGCATTCCGACTGTGGCGGCGTGGATTCGGACCTGGTTGTCGGACATCGCACCTCGAACGGCCAGCGAGTCAACGATCGAGTCCGTCTATCGACCTCGGATGGAGAACTGGGTCATTCCGCGGATCGGCCGACACCGCCTAGATCGGCTCAAGCCTGATCATCTCGACGCGCTGTATCTCGAGATCGCGAAGGACGGCCTAGCGAGCAAGTCCGTACTGATGGTGCATCAGCAGATCAGCCGCTGCCTCAAAATGGCGGTACGTCGGCGAATCATCGGTGTCAACGTTGCAACGCTGAGCGATGCACCAAAACACCGCGATGTCGAGATCGAAGCCTTCGCACAGCAAGAAGCCAAGGCGATCTTGCGAGAATCAGCGACCAAACGCAACGGCGCTCGCTGGTCAGTCGCATTTGCTCTGGGCAATCGGCAGTGCGAAGCACTTGGGATGCGATGGTCGTATCTCGACCTCGAAAAGCGCCGGATCCAAGTCTGGCAGTTGAAGCGCAGGAGGTTCTCCCACGGCTGCTGGGACCCGAAGGAATGTGTGAAGACCCGGCATCACCACGACTGCAATGCCGATTGTGTCAACCACGCCCGATACTGCCCTGAACGTCAGGGAGGGCAATGGGAGTTCCGGCCACCGAAAGGCGGGAAGACGCGCTGGAGCGTCATCCCTGAGCCGCTGATTCCGCAACTGAAGGCTCAGAAGGCCGCTCAGTCCGCAGAGCGTCTCGCAGCCGGAGACCAGTGGGAGGACTGGGATCTTGCCTTCGCCGGGCCCACCGGCAGGCCCATCAATCCACGGCGTGACTGGGCTGACTTCAAGGAGATGTTGCAGGCGGCCGGCCTCCGCAATGCTCGACCCCACGATGCCCGCCACACTGCGGCTACATTGCTCCTCGAACAGGGCGTTGACATCCGTGTCGTGCAAGAGATCCTTGGGCACTCCACGCTCGCTGTGACCAAGCGCTACACGCATGTGACAAGCAAGCTGGCCGAGGACGCTGCCTCCAAGATGGGAGAGGCGCTGTGGGCATGACCGCGATCTCAACTGCAACCACTAGTGCAACCGCAGCGGTCGTCCTTTTGACCTGGCTAATATTTCCTGAGAGGCATCTGCGCAGGTCAGGATGCCATGTGCCCGGGACGGGATTCGAACCCGTATGCCTTTCGGCCGCGAGGTTTAAGCTCGCTGCGTCTGCCGTTCCGCCACCCGGGCCGGAGGATCTGACCCTACAAGTAGACCTGACGAGGGAACACTGCGTGAGCACCCGCCACTCGGTCAAGGAAGAGTTTGCCCGAGCAGTGGTCGATCTCGTGTTGGAGGGCCCTCGCTTCGAAGGCGTCCGTGCTCAGGGTGACCTCGTCCGTCGTACCAGGGAGGACTCCGGTGACGGTCAGCCGGGTGGCTCGCTTCACGTCGCCGGTCAGGTCGGGGACGGACATGCAGCCTTCACGGGACTTCTCCCGCCTGCTCCAATCGACCACCACCGCGTTGCAGAGCACGAAGACGCCATGACAAGTGCGGGTCTTCGGATGGCCGGTCACGTCCAGCGCGAACATCTGCGCAGCCACGCCGACCTGCGGCGCGGCAAGCCCGACACAGCCGGGTGCGACCCGCATGGTGGCGACGAGATCGGCGGCCAGAGCAACCATTGCCGGATCGAGTGGATCGATCTCTGCGCCCTCGGTGGCGAGCACCGGGTGCGGGGCGCGGATCACTTCCAGTACGTCGCCCACAAGACCTAGCTGGGCCGGGGTCCAGCTGGCAAGGATCTGGTTGAGGTGGCCAATGGTCACAGGTCATCGCTCTCTGCCGGGCGTAGCGTCACACCCACGCCGAGTTCGTCGGCTGTGACCTCAAGCGCGCTCCGCAGTATCCCCAGGTTCGCGCTCGCGGGCAGTTCGACTTCGGCGGTCAGCACGTACAGGGTGCCGCTGAGACGGGTCGAGAGATCCGTGACGTTACCGTCGACCGCGGCCACCACGCGGGTGATGGCAGAGACGATGCCGGGCCGGTCGGCGCCGTGCACGCTCAGGATGTACGGCGCGCCGACCGGGGCGTGCGCCTGTTCCGGAGCAACCTCGCGGACGGTGATGACCAACTCGGCGCTGAGCGGCTCGAGTGCCTCCTGTACGCCGTCAGCGGGCCCGGTGCAGACGAGCATCATGGCGAAATGGCCGCGCAGCAGCGTCATGGTGGAGTCCTCGAGGTTCACCCCCACCCCGGCTAACGCTCCGGTGACGTCGGCGATGATGCCCGGGCGGTCCGGGCCGATGACGGTGACGGTGAGCTGACTCATGCGGGAAACTTACCTGGGACGAAAGTCTGAACTCGCCGCGACTTCGGTATCCGGACCGGCCGAGTACGCACCGGAGCGGCCCGGACGTGGCTATCTTCGACCTCATGGCCGATCCCTCACGTGCGAGACGCAGCGCCCGCGACTGGGTGGTGGACAGCCTGGTCTTCGTCGTCGCGGTCGTCAGCGGCCTGATTCTGTACGACCAGGGCATGAAAGACAACGCGCCCGGGTTCGTGTTGGCAGCGGACTTCTACTGCGGGATGGCGCTCTGCCTCACCCTCTGGTTCCGCCGCCGCTGGCCGGTCCAGCTGGCCATCATCGCGGCGGCGGTGTCCGTCTTCTCGGAGGCCGCCGGCGGCGCGATTCTGCTGCTGGTTCTGACAGTCGCGGTCTACAAGCCGATGCGGACCACGCTGCTGGTGTTCGGCATCAACATGCTGAGCCTGGTCGCCTATACGCAGGTCCGCCCCAAGGCAGAACCCATGTCGGCGGTGATCATTTCCGTGCTGGTGATCTACTTCGGTGCCGCTGGCTGGGGGTTGTACATCCGCTCACGCCGCCAGTTGCTCCAATCGCTGAAGGACCGGGCCGATCGAGCCGAGACAGTCGCCCAACTGCAGGCCGAGCAGGCCCACCTGCTCGCGCGGGAAGAGATCGCCCGCGAGATGCACGACGTCCTGGGGCACCGGTTGTCGCTGCTCAGCGTGCACGCGGGAGCGCTGGCGTACCGGCCGGATGCGTCCACTAAGGAGGTCGCTGGGGCCGCGGAGATCATCAGAGCCAGTGCGCACCAGGCGTTGCAGGACCTGCGCGAGGTGATCGGCGTACTGCGGGCGCCGGTCGGCGAGCTGCCGCAGCCGACGTTCGCCGATCTGCCCGGGCTGGTGGCTGGATCGCGCCGAGCCGGGCTACCGGTCGACCTGTACGTCGATGCCCCCGGCAACCTCCCGGACCACGTCGGCAGGACGGCGTACCGAATCGTGCAGGAGGGGCTGACGAACGCGCTGAAGCATGCTCCGGGTGCATCCGTCCGGATCCGGGTTGTCGGAGCGCCGGGAGACGGGCTGTCCGTTGAGCTACGCAACGCGGCGCCCGAGGCGGCCGAGGGAGACGGTCAGGGATTGATCGGGCTCACCGAGCGGGCCGCACTCGTAGATGGACGACTCGAGCACGGCCGGACTGTCGAAGGCGACTTCCGGCTCGCCGCCTGGTTACCGTGGCCGCCATGACTACAGCCGAGCCGGCCGAGAAGCCGGTGATCCGGGTCCTGATCGTGGACGACGATCCGCTGCTGCGGGCCGGGCTGGTGATGATGCTCGGCGGCGCGGACGACATCCGGGTGGTCGGGCAGGCCGGCGACGGCCGCGGCGTACAGGCGCTGACCGACCGGCTGTCCCCCGACGTGGTGCTGATGGACATCCGGATGCCCGAGGTCGACGGGTTGACAGCAACCGAAGCCATCCGGTCCAGGCCGGGGGCGCCTGAGGTCGTCATCCTGACCACGTTCGACGCCGACGAGCACGTCCTGCGGGCCTTGCGTGCGGGCGCGGCCGGATTCGTCCTCAAGGACACGCCGCCGGCGGAGATCGTGGAGTCCGTCCGCCGGGTGGCGATCGGTCAGCCGGTGCTGTCGCCCGCGGTGACCCGACGGCTGATCGCCCGCGTGGCCGCGTCCGGACACGACCGGCGCAAGGCGAAGGCGGTCGAGCGACTGGCCGGGCTGAACGACCGGGAGCGCGAGATCGCCGTGGCAGTCGCCGAGGGCAAGTCGAATGCGCAGATCAGCGCCACGCTCTACCTCAGCGTGCCGACGGTGAAGACCCACGTCTCCCGGATCCTGACCAAGCTCGACCTCAACAACCGCGTCCAGATCGCCCTACTGGCACACGATGCCGGTTTTCTCGACGACCCAAAAGGTTAGGTCACCCCTTCCGCCGGTCCCCGGAGCCGGTGGCGCGGCGGAATTCCTCGTTGGGGGTATGGAGGCTACCGAGGCTTACAACCTCGCGGCGGAAGAACAGGGCCAGCGACCAGTCGAGGATGACCCGGGCCTTGCGGTTGAACGTGGGTATCCGGGACACGTGGTAGCCCCGGTGCACTAACCAGGCCGGAAAGCCCTTCACCTTGACTCCGTACAGCTGGGCGACGCCCTTGTGCAGGCCGAGGCTGGCGACGGAGCCGGCGGACTTGTGCTTGTAGTCCTGCGGCGGCTGACCGTCCACCGCCCGGACGATGTTCGCCGCGAGCCGGCGCGCCTGCCGGACGGCATGCTGGGCGTTCGGCGCGCAGTCGGCGCCGGTCTCGGACGTCAAGTCCGGCACAGCCGCGTTGTCGCCGGCGGACCACGCGTCGCTCAGGCCCTCGATCTGCAGGTTCGCCTGGCACCTTACCCGGCCCTTCTCGTCCAGCGGGAAGTTCGTGCTCGCAAGCGCCGGGTTGGCCTTCACACCGGCGGTCCAGACGATGGTGTCGGCGTCGAACTCATCGCCGTCGCTGAGCACCACGCGGCCCTTCTGGCAGGACTCAAGCCGGGTCTCCAGCCTGATGTCCATATTGCGTTTGCGGAGCTCGTCCACGGTGTACTTGCCTAGCTCCTCGCCGACTTCCGGGAGGATCCGGCCAGTCGCCTCGACCAGCACCCACCGCATGTCCGCGGGCTTGACGTTGTCGTAGTACCGGGTGGCGTAGCGGGCCATGTCCTCCAGCTCCGCGAACGCCTCCACACCGGCGTACCCACCGCCGACGAAGACGAACGCCAGCGCGGCCTTGCGCAGGTCCGGGTCGGATTGGGACGACGCGACATCCAACCGGTCCAGCACCTTGTTGCGCAGGACAATGGCTTCTTCGACATTCTTGAAGCCGGTCGCCTGCTCCGCCAGGCCGGGGATCGGGAGCGTCCGGGCGATGGAGCCAAGCGCCACCACGACGTGGTCGTAGGTGAGCTCGTACTCCGGGCCCTCCTCCGGCATCACCTTGGCCACCTTGCGGGCGTGATCGATTCTCGTCACCCGTGCCGTGATCACCCGGCAGCCCTTGAGTGTCTTCCGCAGCGGTACGACGACGTGCCGCGGCTCGACGGAGCCGGCTGCCGCCTCGGGCAGGAACGGCTGGTACGTCATAACGGAGCGGGGATCCACGACGGTGACCCTGATCTTGCCTCGCTTCGCTGCGCGACTTAGGCCATACGCGGTGTACATCCCGACGTAACCGCCACCAACGATGAGAATGTGCGGTACTTGGGCTGTCATCCGGATTCACTCTCCCTGAGTAGGGGGTCCTGGTGCCTGTCCTCATCCAGAGTAGCGCTCGTGAAAACTTTCACAAGCACCCATTCGAGTGACCTGAACCACCGGCCCTCACTCTTCCGAGTGGTATGGGATCTGTGATCGTGGACGTCCGATGTCAGCTATCTGATCCCAATGCCCGAGCAGAGCGCGTCAATAACCGCCGCTCGACGCGAGGGGTCCGCCGGCCAGTCGGGAATGGTCTCGTGTCCGAACTCCCGGGTCAGTTGGCGACGGATCGACTCTGACCACCTGGCCCCTAGCTCCCCCACTCGATCCGGTCCGATCTCCCTGGCCAGGTCCAGGCCAAGGACTTCGGCCGAAGCCAACCGAACGTCCATCTCGGCCGAGATCAGCACCTCGGTGCCCTCGTCGGTACCGTACAGGCGGTTCTGGATGATTTTGGACTCCGCATACCAATGGACAGCGGCGGCAATGTCGGGGCCGTCGCGCAGCTCCCCGGTTACCGATCGGTTGACCCAAGCTGACATCTTGAGGGCACAGAAGCCAGCCGGAGTAGGGATCCGTACCTGAAGATCCTCGGCAAGCGGAAGGTTCGAAGCGTGATCGAAGACCTCGCGAAATGCGAAGACGCTCATGTCTTCGTCACGTCGTGTTGGCGTCACCGACCCGGTCGGATCCTCGACGTCGCCGAACGGCACGAGATCGACGGGGATCGATCGAAAAGTTACCGGATGCCGGTCGTGCCGATGGGTTCGAGCCTCTGCGTCAGCTCTTCGAAGGGAGCCCAATCGGGCAAGGCAATCGCGACGTCGACGTCCGTCGTACCACGCAGCGGAAAGCCGTGACCGAAGGCTGAATGCAGGATGTCCCGACAGGATGCACCCACCACCATGAGGTCGTCTGGGTTGATGTCGCTGGACGACGCGAGCGCGTCGATAACCTCACGGACCACGCCGAGCTGGAGTTCGTCACATCTCCCGAAGTCGAGCATGGTCCTCTCTCAGTTGCTGGGCCGCTTCCCTCTGCCGTGATTCCCCGGTCGCCATCAGATCGGCGTACACCAGCGGCCATGGCGCAGGCTCCGGGATGCCGGTCCACCCCTCATCCCTCGAAGGATCAGTCCAGAACTTGCGCCTGACGGCAATGTTCGGCTGCCTGTCAGATCGCCAACGGTTGAGCACTGGTAGTCGTGGATCGAGTTGCTCCACATAGACGGTGAGCGAGACGGGCCGGAGTACTTCCCGAACAGCGGACTCACCACTGATGTACAGCGGCTGATCGCCACTCACCGGTCGAATGGCGTCGATCTCTCCCGCGAACTGCGCCAACTCAAGCGTCGGGGACAGGCCCGAGGGATAGGTCGCGGTCCAGTAGTCGAGAAGCTCGCGGCGACCATGGAGCTCGCGCGAATGAGCGGAGTCCAGGTAGCCGTGCTTCTCCAGGAGTTCTATGCCCTCGTGGGCCAGACCGAGAGAGACTCCGGCAGCCGCGGCAATCTCCCGAACGGTTGCCCGAGACAGTTCCGGCCAGGCGATCAGAGCGAAGACCACCCGCGCGCGCCGGGGACTGAACAAGTTGGCTGGCCGGCCGAACGCCATCGTCTTCGAACCGGAGGAGGTGTGACGACGTCCCCGTATGTCGATCAGCACATCGTCGAACGTGATGTAGGCGTTGCCGGCGGCATCGAGGTACTGAATTCCTGCCTCTCGAAACGAGTTTGCACTGCGCTCCGAGATGCGGTCTCCCAGCACGAGCAGTGGGTCGTCGAGCCGCTTCCTGGCGAGCTGGCTGCCTTCAGTGAATGTCATGTCCGGAAGGTACGTAACTATGTACTGCTGCCCGACTCGTCGGCGTCTGAGGCCGACCTCGACGAAGTCCCCGGGCTCGAGCAGAGCAATCGGCCGCTCAACCTCAACTCCCATGCGATCGAGTTGCTCGGCAAGACCCGTGGCGATCTGGGGATCCATGCTCACCTGCCTTGTTCATTTTGTTACCTTGTTCACTCTAGCTGAACGAACCACGAAAATGAACGGCCCGTCAAGTCCGCCTGAGCCAGTTGTCGAGACCACCATGGCTGCTCAGAACCCGGCTATCGACCTCGCCCTGGCCATCACCGCATCCAGCATGGGCTCGGTGAGCTTGCCGGTGAAGGTGTTCTGCTGGCTCGGATGAAAACACCCGAGTACGACGACCTCGCCGTATGGGCCGGGGATCACGTACTCGACCGCATGGCCGAACTTGGGCCGCGGCCTCGGCACGTCGCCGCCGATGCTCTGCAGGCCGTTCAACAGCACGTCGAAGCCGAACTTGCCGAGACAGACGATCGTCCGGGTGGACGGCAGCACCAGCTCCAGCTCCCGCCGGAACCAAGGCGAGCAGGTGTCCCGCTCGACCGGCGTCGGGGCGTTCGCCGGCGGGGCGCATCGGACCGCCGCCATCATCCGCGCACCGATCAGCTTCAGACCATCGCCGGCGTGCTCGCTGGTCGGTTGGGACGCCAGCCCGACCCTGAACAGCGACGCGAACAACCAGTCCCCCGACCGGTCGCCGGTGAAGATCCGGCCAGTTCGATTGCCACCGTGGGCGGCCGGCGCCAGGCCCACGATCAGCACTCGCGGCTCAGCCGCACCCCACCCGGCGATCGGCCTTCCCCAGTAGGGCTGATCCGCGAACGAGCGACGCTTGCCGATGGCAACTTCCTCGCGCCACTCGACCAGCCGTTCGCAGGCCCGGCAGACCGAGACCATCGCGTCCACCTCGGCCACGGTCCTTGCCGGCGCCGCCAGCCGGAGGACATCCGCCGCCTCCCGCGCCACCGGCGTACGGCGGGTTGCCGGATCGTCCGGCCAGCCAGTCCCGGGCGGAACGGGACTGGCGAACATCTGGCCCGTCACCGGGTGCGGCAGTCGCATCGATCCAGACATACCACTAGGCCAGGGAAAGAGCGACACCGTCGAGGATGTCGTGCTCGGAGACCAGCACCTCATCGATCGCCAACCGCGGTGCCAGTCGATCGTGCAGGCGCTGCAGGATCAGCGCGCCCGCGCCGATCACGTCGACCCGCCCCGGGTGGATCACCGGTACGGCGGCCCGGTCGGCCCGGGTCGAACCCATCAGCCAAGAGGTGGTGTCGCGCAGCAACGGCCCGGGGATCCGCGCGTGGTGCACGAGCGACCGGTCGTACTCGGTCAACTGCAGCGCCACCGCCGCAACCGTCGTCACCGTGCCGGCCACGCCGATCAGGCTGCGTGCCTCGGCGAGCGGTACTGAGGTCGCCGCCAGCAGGGCATCGACGTCGTTGGTCGCCGCAGCCATCTCCGCAGCCAGGGCCGGGTCCGACAACAGATGCCGCTCGGTCATCCGCACCGACCCCATGTCCAGCGATTCGGCACTCAGTACGCCGTTCGCGTCACCGAGCACCAGCTCAGTGGATCCACCACCGATGTCCGCGACCAGGTAAGGACCCGGCACGTCGAGCTCGGCCAGCCCGCTGGTTGCACCGCGGAAGCTCAGTTCCGCCTCCTCGGCGCCGGCGATGATGTCGGGCTCGACCCCGAACCGCGCCTGCACACCGGCGAAGAACTCGTCGCGGTTACTCACATCCCGGGCCGCCGAGGTCGCCACGAACCGGAGCCGCTCAACCCCGGCGGCTAGCACCGCGTCGGCGTACTGGTCACAAACCTTGAAGGTGCGTTCGAGCGCCTCGGGGGCAAACGCACCGGTCGCGTCGACGCCCTGGCCCAGACGGACGATCAGCGTCCGCCGGTCGACCTCGGTCAGTACGCCGTCGGCCAGGTCCGCGATCAGCAGGCGGATCGAGTTCGTGCCGCAGTCGATCGCCGCGACCCGCACCGGCTCAGCCATCTACGCAAGGCCCGCGCCGACCCCAGTCGGGCAGCGCGGCCAGGGCTTCGTCGCCGAGCGGGTTGACACCCGGGCCCTCGGCGAGTGAATGGCCGACCAACACGTGCAGGCATTTCACCCGGGTCGGCATGCCGCCCGCGGTGACGCCGTCGATCTCTTCGACGTGCTCGATCGCCTCGCGGCGGGCGAGATATGACTCGTGGGCGGCCTGATATCGGGCGGCCAACTCCTTTTCCGTGGCCAGCCGGTCCGTCATCTCCTTCATCATCCCCTCGGCCTCGAGCCGGCCGATCGCCGACGCCAGGCGCGGGCAGGTGACGTAGAACGTGGTCGGGAACGGCGTACCGTCGGGCAGCCGTGGCTCGGTCTCGACCACGTCGGGCAGGCCGCAACTGCAGCGGTGTGCGATCGAGCGGATCCCGCGGGCGGGCCGCCCCAACTGCGAGCTGACCGCCGCGATGTCCTCCGGAGTCACGCTCACCGGCTGGACTTCGGTGGTGGGGTGAGGATCGGCTTCGGGGTCGGCTTGGCTTGCGTCGGCGTTGCCGGCTGGGGCGGCTTGCCGGCGCCTTCCACGCTGCCCCACAGCTTGGTGTACCAGGTTGGCTTCTGCGGGTCCGCCTGCGGATCGGCCGGGCCGCTCGGCTCCGGCGGGGCGCCGACGGGCTTGCCGTCCGCACCGATCACCCGGTAGCCGATCTCGCCCGGCATCACCCAGCCGAGCCGCTGCCGGGCTTGCGCCCGGACATAGGCGTTGTCGTTCCAGCGGGCGATCTCGTCGTTCAGCTGGCTGACCCGCTTCTCCCGGTCGTTGATCTCCTGCTGCAGCGCACTGATCTGCTGGTGCTGGTCGAACCAGACGCGCAGGCTCTGCGCGTACGACACGATCAGTGCACCGAGCACGAGCAGCACCACGGCCGCCCGGCCGGTCAGGTTGCGCGAACCGCGCTGGCGGGGCGGGCGCGCCGACGTTCCCGCCGTACGGCGCTTGGGCTGGTTGCCGTCCCGGCGCGCCGGTGGACGCGACTGGGTCCGGCTCGACGGACGCGAGCCGGGGCGTGCACCGGGGTCACGACGGGACGGCATCAGACGTCAGCCCTTGAAGCGTGGGAAGGCCGAGCGGCCGGCGTACCGGGCCGCGTCGTCCAGCTCCTCCTCGATCCGGAGCAGCTGGTTGTACTTGGCGGTGCGGTCGGACCTGGCCGGCGCGCCGGACTTGATCTGGCCGCAGTTCGTCGCCACCGCGAGGTCCGCGATGGTGGTGTCCTCGGTCTCGCCGGAACGGTGGCTCATCATGCAGGTGAAGCCGTTGCGGTGGGCCAGGTCGACGGCGTCCAGCGTCTCGGTCAGCGAGCCGATCTGGTTCACCTTCACCAGCAGCGAGTTCGCCGACTTCTCGGTGATGCCGCGCTGCAGCCGCTCCACGTTGGTGACGAACAGGTCGTCGCCGACGATCTGGATCTGATCGCCGAGCTGGGAGCTGAGGTTCTTCCAGCCGTCCCAGTCCTCCTCGTTCAGCGGGTCCTCGATCGACACGATCGGGTACGACGCGACTAGGTCGGCGTAGTACTGGATCATCTCGTCGGACGACTTCTTGCCGCCCTCGAAGGCGTACACGCCTTCGGTGTGGAACTCGCTCGCCGCCACATCCATGGCCAGCGCGATGTCCTTGCCCGGCTGCAGCCCGGCCTTCTCGATTGCGACGAGGATCAGGTCAAGGGCTTCCCGGTTGCTCGGCAGGTTCGGCGCGAAGCCGCCCTCGTCGCCGAGGCCGGTGGACAGGCCCTTCTCCTTCAGCACGGCCTTCAGGGCGTGGTAGACGGTCGCACCCTGCATCAGCGCTTCCGAGTAGGTCGCCGCACCGATCGGCGCGATCATGAACTCCTGTACGTCGACGTTGCTGTCCGCGTGCGCGCCGCCGTTGAGGATGTTCATCATCGGTACCGGCAGCACGTGCGCGTTCGGGCCGCCCACGTAGCGGTACAGGTCCAGGCCGGCGCTCTCCGCGGCCGCCTTGGCCACCGCGAGGCTGACGCCGAGGATGGCGTTGGCGCCCAGCTTGGCCTTGTTCGGGGTGCCGTCCAGGTCGATCAGGGCCTGGTCGATCAGCCGCTGCTCATGGACGTCGTACCCGACGATCTCCTTGTCGATGTCCTCGAGGATGGCGGCGACGGCCTTCTGGACGCCCTTGCCGCCGTACCGTGCCTTGTCGCCGTCCCGCAGCTCCACGGCCTCGAACTGACCGGTGGACGCACCCGACGGCACGGCCGCCCGGGCGACGGTTTCGTCGTCGAGCAGAACCTCGACCTCGACAGTGGGGTTGCCGCGCGAGTCGAGGATCTCGCGCGCGCCGACGGCCTCGATGGTGGCCACATCTACTCCTTGTTCACAGCTATGACGGGGAGGACGAGCTCCACTGTGTCGATCATGGACAGCTCGACGGTCATCCCGAGCCTAACGGCCAGACCAGCCGACCCGGTGGACCGCGTCGCCCAGCAGCGCGCGCCGGACGCTCTCCAGCGCCTCAGCGCCCCGCCCTGGAGGCACTCTCGACCCGGCTGATGCAGCTCGCCGGGACGTGTCGCGCGAGCAACACTCCGTTGGGTGCCTGGAACACCTCCACCTTGCCTTGCTTCAGTTTCGCGGGGTCGATTCCGAGCAGCAGGTCGACCGCCGACCGCCTGCCCACGTGACTGTCCGCCGCCGGTGCCAGATGCACATGGGTACGGCGTCCAGGCTCGAGCCCGGTCCGGGCGATCCCCTCGACGGCAGCCACCGACGTACCGTGCCAGAGCAGGTGGTCCGGCTCGACCTTGTGCCAGCTTTGCTCCAGGGCGTCGAGCGTGACGGGCATGCCCGCGCGCGAGTGGCCCTGGCCTGCGCGGATCCGGTCTCCGTCCAGCTGCAACCGCGACTTGTCGTTGTGCTCGACAGCGCGCAACAGCGTCGTACGGTCGATGTCCAGCAGCGCGCAGACGTCCGCGACCGATGCCCAGCCGTCCGAGGTCATCGCAAGGCCGCGCTCGCCCGCAGTGTGCCGCAACAGCCGCGACAACTGCCTACTGCGCCGTACGATCTCGTTCACCCGACCAAGGGTGTCAGCAGCGAGCGCAGCGTGTCGAGACGATTGTCATCCGGATGGCTGCGCCGGGTGACGCCGTTAGACGCCGAAGGATCGGCGGGCGTCGGCCAGACCTTTTGCGTTGCCGTCGGCATCGGATAACCCCGTCCGTACGTCGGTTGCGCAGCGCCAGGCGAAGTAGGACGCCTGCACAGCCCAGCGGAACCTCAGAAACGGCATCAGCCCGGCCGACACCTCCGCAGCAGACTCCGGCCGCTCGGCCAGGTACGCCGCCACCACATCCTCTTGGGCGCCTTCGAGATACATCACTGCGGATGCGAGGTCATACAGTGCCGGGCCAGCCATGGCACCGCCCCAGTCGATCAGCGCCACTTCCCCGCTCGGCTGCTGGAGGAACGCGTCCGGCGCGGGATCGCCGTGCAACCCGGCCCAGCTCAGCTCCTGCTTAGCAGCCAACCCCCGTACGCCGTCCAGCGCGTCGTGGACGACAGGCCGGATCCACGGCTCATAGTCGAGATACTCATCCAACTGCGTCACCAGGTGGAACCACTCCGCCAGATCACCCGGCTTGTCCTGGGAGATCGCGTGTACTCGGCCAAGCGTCGTACCGATGATCTTGTGGTTCGCCGGCGCGCCTGTGAGCGGAATACCGTCGACGTACTGGAGCAGGGCGACCAGGCGACCGTCAGCTGGTTCGACCAGGGAACCACTGCGGCTGGGCACCGGCGCACCGGTGGTGATGCCCGCGGCATCCAGCCGGGCCGCCAGTCCCAGTCCGAATTCGAAAGCTGTATCTGCCTGGTCGACCGACTTCACCACCAACTCGATGTCATCAGCAACGACCAGCCAAGCCCGCGAGTTCATCCCACCCGTCAGCACCTCGACGCGCTCGACCTTCAGATTCCACCGCTCAGCCAGTAACGCCCCAATAGCCACCCCCGCACCCTCCCACAGTCCCATCGCCCATCTTCGACACCTGCGGCAGCCAAGTGATTTCGCTGACCCGCCGACCACCCCGTCTGCGGCAGCGCCTCGACACCCAACTGACCCTCGGCGGGCTGGTGTATATCGACTTAGAGGCGACTCGTCGATGTGACATTTCCCCTTGTGGACAAGGGAAAACCGGCCCGGAGCCGATTCGGAAACTGTCCGGGACGTGCGATACAGTAAACACATGTTCGAAGACCTGTTCGCATACGACGTGGATGAGCTCGATACGGCCGCGGTCCTCACCGCCGCCGCCGAGTGCCACGCCCTGCACCAACGCCTCGAGGTCCTCGGCCTGCTCCACGCCCTCCG
>JAWWPC010000083.1:0-7225 GCA_033851055.1 Kribbellaceae bacterium
GCCCTGCCCAAGATGACACGCAGGCGTATTACCGCGACGGCAACGCACCCTCGGGCGGGAGTCGGGCTGACGGGTTGTCAGGTCCGGGCGACGTCTGGTCGGACGGCGAGCAGGATGCGCCGAGGCGTGAAGGTTCGCCCCAGCTTGCGACGGCAGCGACAGCGTCGCCCGCCGGGCTGGATCAGGCCGAGCCGCCGAGCGACGAGCGGTTCGACGTCGAAGACGCGGCCAACACCGTTGGATCAGACCCGGAGGAACCGGACTCGATCGCGTCTCCGGCGAGCGAGTTGCCGGACGACGCCCCGACAGCCGAGATCGCGGCCGTGCTGGATGTCGATTCCGACGAACCCAGCGAGGCTCTGCAGGCTGACCCGGCCGCCGCTCAACCGGTGGAGGCCGACGAGGAGGAGTACTACCCGACCAGCCGTTCGCCGTTCGCCCCTGACGCCGACTGGACCACCGATCAATTCGGCGAGGTCGCCGAGCCGGATGGCCCGCGAGAGTCGGCCAGGGCGGAGGCGTTGGTCGTACCGCCGCCGAGTACGCCCCCGATAGCCATTCCGGGCCTCGGCTTGGTCGCTGCTCAGGCGCCGCGGGTCGAGCCGGCCCCCGGTTCGCTGGAGGAGGCGATGCGCGCCGAGCAGGAGCGCCCGCGCCCTCGCCCCAAAGAAACGCCCGCATTGGAGGCTTTGCGCGACTGGTGCCGGGCCCGGACCAGGATCGTTCCGTCCGGCTTCACCATTGAGGTCCAGGTGCTCGATCCGGCGGCTCCGTCGTACCGGTTCGATCTGGAACCGCCAGAGGTGCACGACCCGGAGTACGCCGCCGACCGGCTGGCCGATCTGCTCGGCGAGCTCTGGCTGGCGGAGGCCGAGGGCGAGCAGGGTGGCTGGCTGTTCGCCCGCATCGACGCCGCCGGACGGACCTTGCGGATTGATCGCTGGTACGACCAGGTGCCCGACTGGTGGGACAACCCGGTCGAGCCGCGACTCGACGTGCCGAGTCTGGTGCGGCGGCTCTACGGGCGCGGTGTGGACTGGCAACCGGACTACCTGCAGAAGCTGCACACCGACGCGAGATAGCGTTGTCGTTATGTTGCTCAGGATCTTCACCGAACCCCAGCAGGGCGCCTCCTACGACGACCAGCTCGCCGTCGCGCGCAAGACGGAGGAGTGCGGCTTCGACGCGTTCTTCCGCTCCGACCACTACCTCGTGATGGGCGATTCGGACGGCCTACCCGGCCCGACCGATTCGTGGACCACGCTCGCCGGCCTGGCTCGCGAGACCAGCCGGATCCGGCTCGGCACGCTGGTCAGCTCCGCCACCTTCCGCAACCCCGGCGTACTGGCGATCACGGTCGCGCAGGTGGACCAGATGAGTGGTGGCCGGGTCGAGCTCGGTCTCGGCGCGGGCTGGTACGAGGCCGAGCACGCGGCGTACGGGCTGGACTTCCCGGACACCGTAGGCCGGTTCGAGCTGCTGAGCGAGCAGCTCGAGCTGATTACCGGACTGTGGGACACGCCGGTCGGGGAGAAGTACAACTTCGAGGGCAAGCACTACACAGTGAAGGATTCGCCCGCGCTGCCGAAACCGGTGCAGCAGCCGCACCCGCCGGTCATCATCGGTGGCGCCGGCAAGAAGCGGACCCCGGCCCTGGCCGCCCAGTACGCGGCCGAGTTCAATGGGGGCTTCAAGTCACCCGAGGAGACCGTCGAGCTCTTCACCCGCGTTCGCGAAGCCTGTACAGCGGCCAGCCGCGATCCGCAGACGCTGGCTCTGTCGGTGGCCCATACGGTGTGTGTCGGCAAGGACGACGCCGAGGTCAGGCGCCGCGCCGACGCGATCGGTCGATCCGTGGAGGACCTGGTCGAGGGTGGTGTCGCGGGTACGCCCGCCCAGGTCGTCGATAGGCTCGGCCGCTACGCCGAGGTCGGCGCCGACCGCGCCTACCTCCAGGTGCTGGACCTCTCCGACCTCGACCACCTGGACCTGATCGCCAGCGAAGTCCTGCCCCACCTGACCTGACCGTCCGGCCTTCCCCCTTTGCATCATCGGTCCCTTGTTGCCGGGCGTGTCGTGGTTCATCGGTCCTGATTTACCCGGGGCGGAAGCTGGGACGGCCCCCGCCACCGGTCCATCCACAGAGCGGTTTCCGCCCTGATCAGCGCTTGTTGGACGAGCTACGTATGCGTGGCCGTCGCGCGCCGACGGTGTGGCGGGGTGCGAGAAGTTGCTCGATGTCGTGTATCTTGATGTCGAGAGAGTTTGACGAAGGGGAACCCCACCTCGCGGCCGCGGAGGCTGCTCGCCAGGATGGGTTCCGGACACAGGCGGACTTGATAGAGGAGCAGGCTGATGGCCAGCGTCGACAGCTTCGGTGCCAAAGGTGCACTCGAGGTCAACGGACAGTCGTACGAGATCTTCAGGTTGGCGGGCATCAAGGGGGCGGAGACGCTTCCGTACTCGCTCAAGGTGCTGCTAGAGAACCTGCTGCGCACCGAGGACGGTGCGAACGTCACCGCCGACCACATCACCAAGCTGGGCAACTGGGACGCCGAGGCGGCGCCGGACACCGAGATCCAGTTCACGCCCGCCCGGGTGATCATGCAGGACTTCACCGGCGTGCCGTGTGTGGTCGACCTGGCCACCATGCGTGAGGCGGTCGCCGAGCTCGGTGGCGACCCGACGAAGATCAACCCGCTGGCGCCGGCCGAGCTCGTCATCGACCACTCGGTCATCACCGACGTCTTCGGTCGGCCGGACGCCTTCGAGCGCAACGTCGAGTTCGAGTACCAGCGCAACGGCGAGCGGTACCAGTTCCTGCGCTGGGGACAGACCGCGTTCGACGACTTCAAGGTGGTGCCGCCCGGCACCGGCATCGTGCACCAGGTGAACATCGAGCACCTGGCCCGCACCGTTATGACACGCCGGGACGGCGATATTGTCACTGCCTACCCCGACACTTGTGTCGGCACCGACAGCCACACCACCATGGTGAACGGCCTGGGTGTGCTGGGCTGGGGCGTCGGCGGGATCGAGGCCGAGGCGGCGATGCTCGGCCAGCCGGTATCGATGCTGATCCCCAAGGTCGTCGGCTTCAAGCTGTCCGGCTCGGTGCCGGCCGGCGCCACCGCGACCGACGTCGTGCTCACCATCACCCAGCAGCTGCGCCAGCACGGCGTGGTCGGGAAGTTCGTCGAGTTCTACGGCGAGGGCGTCGCGGCCGTGCCGCTGGCGAACCGCGCCACCATCGGCAACATGAGCCCGGAGTTCGGCTCCACCTGTGCGATCTTCCCGATCGACGACGTCACCCTGGAGTACCTGCGGCTCACCGGCCGGTCCGATGCCGACGTCGCGCTTGTCGAGGCCTACGCCAAGGAGCAGGGTTTGTGGCACGACCAGTCGGTCGAGCCGCGCTACTCGGAGTACCTCGAGCTGGATCTGTCCACCGTCGTACCGTCGATCGCCGGCCCGAAGCGGCCGCAGGACCGCGTCGCGCTGACCGAAGCGAAGGAAGCGTTCCGCGGTGCGCTGGACGACTACGCCGAGGATGGCGAGGAGCTCGAGGTCGACCCGACCGAGGCCGGCAGCTTTCCGGCCAGCGACGCGCCGACGCCAAACGGTCACGGCCACGTGAACGACGAGCCGCACGTGCCGCACGGTGGCGCAGGCCGTCCGTCCAAGAAGACCAAGATCACGCTGAACGGTGCCGAGACGGAGCTGGATCACGGGCACGTCGTGATCGCTTCGATCACGTCCTGCACGAACACGTCGAACCCGTCGGTGATGCTGGCGGCCGCGCTGCTGGCGAAGAACGCCGTCGACAAGGGCCTGACCTCGAAGCCCTGGGTGAAGACGTCGCTCGCGCCTGGCTCGAAGGTCGTCACGGACTACTACGAGAAGGCCGGCGTCACGCCGTACCTGGAAAAGCTCGGCTTCCACCTGGTCGGCTACGGCTGCACCACCTGCATCGGCAACTCGGGCCCGCTGCCCGAGGCGGTCTCGGCCGGGGTGCAGGAGGCCGACCTGGCCGTCGTGTCGGTGCTGTCCGGCAACCGCAACTTCGAGGGCCGGATCAACCCGGACGTGAAGATGAACTACCTCGCGTCGCCGCCGCTGGTGATCGCCTACGCGCTGGCCGGCACGATGGACTTCGACTTCTCCACCGATGCCCTGGGCAAGGACACGGACGGCAACGACGTGTTCCTGAAGGACATCTGGCCGGCCGCCGACGAGGTGGAGAAGGTGATCGCTACCTCGATCAACCGGGAGATGTTCACCAAGGACTACTCCGACGTCTTCGCTGGTGACGAGCGCTGGCAGTCGCTGCCGACGCCGGAGGGCAAGACGTTCGCCTGGGATCCGCAGTCGACGTACGTGCGCAAGCCGCCGTACTTCGACGGGATGGCCAAGGAGCCGTCGCCGGTCACCGACATCGCCGGCGCCCGCGTGCTCGCAAAGCTCGGCGACTCGGTCACCACTGACCACATCTCGCCGGCTGGTTCGATCAAGGCCGACAGCCCGGCGGGTCAATACCTGGCCGAGCACGGCGTCGACCGCAAGGACTTCAACTCGTACGGATCGCGCCGTGGCAACCACGAGGTGATGATCCGGGGCACGTTCGCCAACATCCGGCTGCGCAACCAGATCGCACCCGGTACCGAGGGCGGTTTCACTCGCGACTTCACCAAGGATGACGCGCCCGTGACGTCGATCTACGACGCTGCTCAGTCGTACGCCGAAGCCGGTACGCCGCTGGTGGTCCTGGCGGGCAAGGAGTACGGCTCCGGCTCCTCGCGAGACTGGGCCGCGAAGGGTACGGCACTGCTCGGCGCGAAAGCGGTCATCACCGAGTCGTTCGAGCGGATCCACCGGTCGAACCTGATCGGCATGGGCGTGCTGCCGCTGCAGTACCCCGAGGGTGAGAACGCGGAGTCCCTCGGCATCACCGGCGAGGAGACCTTCGACATCACCGGCGTCACGGCGCTCAACGACGGAGACGTGCCGCGCACCGTGCACGTCAAGGTCACCGGCACCGACGGCTCGGTCAAGGAGTTCGACGCGGTCGTCCGGATCGACACCCCAGGCGAGGCCGACTACTACCGCAACGGCGGCATCCTGCAGTACGTGCTGCGCTCACTGATCGCGAGCTGACCCATCGAACGGACCAAAGGCGAGGACCGTGGCACGGTCCTCGCCTGGTACGAAGAGGAGGGCTGGGGCGTCGTCGAATGCCCCAGCACTCCTGGCGGCTGCTGGACGCACTTCTCGGCGATTCAGGCCGAGGGCTACCGGTCGGTTCGGGCCGGGCAAGCCATGCACCTGGTGTGGGAGTCGCCCGGCCAGGACGGTTACGACTTCCGCGCCGTTGAGGTTCGCAGCATCTGAAGTCGGTACTTCACGCAGCATGGATCTGAGCATCCTGCTGCTGGCCGGCCTCTCGGTCGTCTTGGCGGCGTTCGGCCTCGGCTTGTCCCTGATCGCAGCACCGGTGGTCGCGCTGCTCGACCCATCGCTGATGCCGGCGGGATGCTCGTGCTCGGCATGGTGATGCCGACGATGACGCTGGCGCACGAGTGGCGACACGTTGCCTGGCCGAGAATTTGTCGGTGCCCTGAGTTCTACTGATGGCATGACGTCGAAGAGCGTGGAGCCGCGGCCGCGTCCAGGGGACGTGGTCCGCTCGGCCTGCGCGGCGCACGGCGAGGACGCCGTGATCGTCTGGTGCATTGCGCTGCTCACCGGTGAGATCTCGCCCGAGGCAGCGTTCGGCGCGGATCTTCCGAAACTGGTCGCGATCACCGGGAGCCCGAATCCGGGAGGCTGGTCCCGGCCGGTGGACCCGCTGAACTACTACTGGGTGCGGGTGTGGGCGGCCAGGGCATTCCTCTACGTCTGGCGTGACGACGTCGTCGCGGTGCTGTTAGTGGCGGCAACGGATCCGGCCTGGCGGGTGCGGGAACACGTCGCCCGTATCGCGGCGCAGCGCGAGCTCGGCCAACTGGTGCATGCGCTGGTGCCACTGCTCGAGCACGAACTGCCGCGCGTACGGGCCGCCGGCGTACGGGCGATTGGTGCGGCGGGGGAGTTCGAGCATGTCAAGGCAGTGGAGGAGCTGCGGGACGATCCAGACCCAACCGTGCGAGCCGCAGTCGAGCGTGCGCTGGAGCGGCTCAAGGTCAGACTGGACCGCGAGCTGCACTAGTGAATGGGTTACCGGACTGCCGCAAATCCGGACAACGGTTCTCGAACCGTCATCTCCTGGCCACCTGGACGCCGTCCGGGGGATGCCGCTGGTGGGGACGGTCCCGCTATGGAGACATCCCGTAGGTCCGTCCTGAAAGCCGGTCTACTGACCGCTTCCGCTGCGGCCGTCACCGGCCTGACCTTGTCCACTCCGACCCAAGCTGCCGCGACCCCGAACCGGCAGGACCCCTTCACTCTCGGCGTCGCGAGCGGCGACCCGTCGCCGGACGGGCTTCGTGCTCTGGACCCGGCTCGCCATCGATCCGCTGGCCGAAGACGGCCTCGGCGGCATGCCGAACCACTCGTACGGCGTGCAGTGGCAGGTCGCGAGTGACGAGAACTTCCGGCACGTCGTGCGTTCAGGTGTTACCGTCGCAAGGCCTGAGTACGCGCATGCAGTTCATGTGACGATCGAGGGGCTGCAGCCGGGGCGGGAGTACTGGTACCGCTTCCGCGCCGAAGGCCGGTTGTCCGGGGTCGGCCGGGCCCTGACGGCGCCGGCGCTGGGGAGCACCCCGCGGGCGCTGGCGATGTCGTTCGTGTCGTGTTCGCAGTTCGAGCACGGCTGGTTCACGGCGTACCGGCGGCTGGCTCAGGACCACCCGGATCTGGTGCTGCACTTGGGGGACTACCAGTACGAGTACACCAAAAACACCTATGTCGCACCGGGTGGCAACGTCCGTGATCACGACGGTCCCGAGACCACCACGCTTGCGTCGTACCGGCAACGGCATGCGCAGTACAAGACCGACCTGGACCTGCAGGCTGCGCATGCGGTGGCGCCGTGGCTGGTGGTGTTCGACGACCACGAGGTCGACAACAACTGGGCCGATGAGACGCCTGAGAAGCCTGAAGCGGGCTTCCTCGAGCGCCGGGCGGCCGCGTTCCAGGCGTACTACGAGAACATGCCGCTGCGGCCCACGTCGAAGCCGCGCGGGATCGACATGCAGCTCTACCGCCGGGTGAAATGGGGTGAGCT
>JAWWPC010000298.1:0-2924 GCA_033851055.1 Kribbellaceae bacterium
CTCGATGTGATGCCGCCACAAGCTCAGGTACTCCTCCCGGGTCCGCTCCCCCACCCGGTGCTCGGTGATCCAACGGGCTCCAAACTCGCGAAACAGCTCCTTGCCCTTGAGCGGGTCTGACCAGTCCCCGCGCAATATCTCCGATTCAGTGAGCGTCAACCATTGCTCGGCGTCACGCTTCGAACCGAACGTCTCTGGCGCCGTGCGCATTAGACCATCCGGCCCGAGGTACCGGGCCTGCAATCGACCCGAGGCCAGCTTGCGGACGTTGCCGAACCGGCGATGTCCCTTCTTGTTCGCCATCACGCCACCTGACCGAGGTGCCGCCGCACCGTTGTCGTGGTGATGGGCTCGACACGGCTGGCGAGCAGCCATTCATCGAGGTCGGATAATGCGAAGCGCACATGTCGGCCAACGTGGTGAAAAGCGATTCGCCGCTCTGCGATCAGCCGCCGCACGAATCGCTCGGAGGTGTTTAGATAGGCGGCCGTCTCCGTCACGCTGAGGTACTTCTGCATAGCTTCCCCCTCTCTCACGCGGCTTGATCGCTAGTTGCCGAACAGTTGCCGGGTGGTTCACCTACAGCCAGTTGCGCGGCGGCGTATTCGGCGTGCCATCGCTGTCGTTCGGCGACGGCGTTCAGCAGCAACACGGGTCGCGGTGGCACGTCGGGGTCGGCGGGTGCGGGTCGTTCCCACCGGTAAGGCCCGTCAGCGGGGCCGTGCGCGGGCTGGATACCCGCAGTTTCGAGGAGTTGCCGAACGAATGCGCCGCGATCGGCCCGATGATCATCTAGCATCTTGTTCGACCACTTTCGCGATACCAGGACCCGTCGCCCGGCGATGCCTAGATGTTCGGGTTTGTGGGCCTTGCCCTTGCACCGTCCAGGAGTCATGGAGTGCCGGGCGCCGTCGGGTTGGATGCCATAGAGCAGCCACACCGGACACCGCGCCGAGCACGGCGTGATCTGTAGTTCGGAGTGGAGCCGCCGGGCGTGGTCGCGGTGGGCGTCGGTGGCGTACTCACCGAGTCCAGCCGCTCGACCGATGCTCTTGGCTAAATATTTCGTGAGGTAACCGACGTGGCGACCAGCTTCCTCGGTACCCCCCAGGATTCCCTTGACGTGCACCTGCGCCCCGAACCGGACGACATGCGCGGGTTCGGTCAGCTCCTCGCAGGCCTCGTCCCAAGTCGGCAACGGCGCCCCAGTGTCGGGGTCAGTAAAAGCTTTCGCGCGGGTATCCCAGACCGGCAGCCGCCCGTCGGGGTAGACGATCTTGTCGTGGGGGGGCCACCACACTTGGTGGTAGGTAGCGGCGGTGATGGCCCGCAACTCGGCACGGGGGATGGCGCCGCGGACGGCGGCGTGGAAGTGCGGGGCGCCACGTTTCTGCGGCTCGACGGTGCCGAAATACTGCACCTCCCACCCGACACAGCGCCGAGTGTTCTGCCAAAACCGATCCACCAACGCCGGGAAATGGATGGCGTCTCGCGCGGCCCGGCGATAGTCATACCGCTCCGGATCGACCGCTGCGCCCTCGTTGTCCACGCGGCCGTAGGTATCGAGGGTGAGGGTGAGGACGGTGGAGGGCCGGTAGCGCCCAGCGAACACCCGTCCTATTGTGCGTTTGTCGACGGGTCGGCTAGGTAGATCCGGGGTGTCTTGGCGGCGTCGGGTGGAGCGCTTGACGGGCTTGGGTGCTGGATCGAGTGGGGTGAGTCGACCGCGTACCCCTGCGGCGCGGAGTTCGGTGTCGAGTTCGGTGACCGACTCGGCGATCTGTTCACAGGTGATCTCGTCGCCGATTGCTTTGCATTCGGTGTAGACGGCGTGGAGATCGGCCCGGGTGGCCATCAGCTCCTTGTGTTCCGCACTGGGCGTGGCCCGGTCGGTGACCGGCTCCGCGTCGAGGTGCCAGCCCTCTCGGCACTGGACCATCCGCAGCCGACGAGCTTTGTCCGCGCAGGGCGGGCATTGGTTCTGTCGGGTGGATCCACAGGGGACGGGCACGATGTCGATGCGGCCGGTGGTGGTGTCGATGCGGCGCATGGCCAGGGGCCGGATGCAGACGCCGTGCTGTTCGGCCAATGCCTGTGCCACATCAGCTGTCAGCGGTAGTGCGGCCCGCTGCGCCCGGGTCATCCGCGCGCCGTCGAGGGTGGTGGGGTCGATGGAGGTCGTCATGCCGCGCCCCCGTGAGTTGACCCGCTGGGGTCGGTGGGTGTGGTGGGAAAGGGCAGCACCGCGGTGTTGTGGGTGATCGGGCCGGTGACGAACGTTTCGAGTTGCTTGATCGTGTCGTCGGGTACCCAGCCGGCCCGGATGCGCAGTGGTTCGCGGATGCCTTCGCCGAAGACGTAGCCGACGCCGGCTTCGGTTTCGGTGATCCGGTTGGCCCAGGCGCCGCGTTCGTAAGCCTGATCCCCCAGCACCATGCCCACGTGGGATTTGGCCGAGACCCGCAGGCAGACCCGGCGGGGGAACAGCTCCCGGACCGGAACGGTGTCCTTGGTGGGTTCCTGGACATAGCCGCTGACGGTGAACCCCAACGCCCGACCCTGCGTGGTCAACAACGCCACCCGTTCGGTGATCGCCTCGCGGGTCTTGCGATCGATGTATTTCGTCAGCGCCCCGATTTCATCGAACTCCAGTAGCTCCAATGGGTGTTGGGGGCTGATCGGCACCGAGCGCACTTGGCCAGCGAATTCGGTTTTGCGGGCGTGCATGGCCGCTACGAGGTCATCGAGCACGGTCAGGGCGTCGGTTCCGGTGACGGCGTAGCGGTGAAAGATCCGCCGTCCGTAGGCCAGTTCCATGCCCTTGGGGTCGATCCCGGAGACGCGGACGAGGCCGTCGCGGATGGCGGGGGCGATGGAGACCAGTGGGCACCACATCGCCGAGTTCTTGCCCGCCCCAGTCGAAC
>JAWWPC010000004.1:0-25360 GCA_033851055.1 Kribbellaceae bacterium
TGGTCCTCCCTACGACGCGACCCATGTGTACGCCCGCAAAGTCTCGACGACCGGCGCGTTCGGCGCCACTGTCACGCTGTCCTCCAACGGCCGGGTCGCCCGGGCCGCATCCAGCCCAGGGGGACGCTTCTCCGTTGTCTGGCAGCAGGCGTCCTACCCCTATCAGATCCACGCACGCTTCGGGTCGTGACCGCCGAGCTGGAGCAGGCCGTACTCGCGGCGTTATCGGAACCGCCGCGGCCGGAGCCGCGCTCGCCAAACCACTCGCGATCCACACTGTGATCGGTGAGGAGGACGGCGACGTCGGTACATTCGCCACCCTGCGTCGTGGCCACCGCGGCGAGGCCTGCCTGATCGCCGAACCGACCGCCGGCCGCGTCATCCCCGGCAACGCCGGCTCACTCACCTTCCGGCTGGAGGTCCCCCGTCTCGCCACCCACGGCTCAACCCGAACCCGCGGAGTCAGCTCGATCGAGAAGTTCGAGCGCATCCATGCCGCGCTGCGTGCACTCGAGGCCGAACGCAACGCGGACCCCCACTCCCTACTCTTACTCGCGCATCTCGACCTCGCCAACCCGCTGTCCATCGGCGTGGTTCGCGCCGGCGATTGGGCCAGCACCGTCCCGGACCTCCTGATCGCCGAGGGCCGGTACGGCGTACGCCTGGGCGAGCCGGTCGCGGCAGCCCGCAAGGCCTTCGAACAAGCCTGCACCCAGGATGAGTGGCTGCGTGACCACCCGGTGACGGTGACCTGGCCCGGCGGCGTGTTCGCGTCCGGCGCCCTCCCGGCGGGCGATCTCCTGCTGGCTGACACGCTCCAGGCCGCGACCGATGTGCTGTGGGTGAGGAATAGTTCGCCACCAGCTGGCAGTTGGCACCGGTATGCGTATAGATATCTGGTCCGACGTCGTCTGCCCCTGGTGTTACATCGGTAAGCGCCGGCTGGAGCAAGCCCTGTCCAAGGCGGATCTGACCGACCAGGCGGAGATCGTCTGGCACAGCTTCCAGCTCGATCCGACGGCGAAGACGGACGACCCACGCGACCTGGCCGAGCGGCTCGGTGAGAAGTTCGGCGGCGGCCGCGAGCGGGGTCTGCAGGCGAACGCCCGGGTCACAGAAGTGGCCGCGGAGGTGGGGCTGGACTTCCACCTCGACATCGCGAAGTCGGCGAACACCCTCGACGCCCACCGGGTCCTGCACCTGGCCGACGAACTGGTCGAATCCGGCGAACTCCCTGCCGACGGCCAGAGCCGGCTCAAGGAGCGCTACCTCAAGGCCTACTTCACGGACGGCCTGCCGGTCGGCGACCACGCCACCCTGGCCAGCCTCGCGGTCGAGGTCGGCCTGCCCGAGTCCCGGGTGACCGAAGTCCTCGCCAGTACGGCGTACACGGCTGAGGTGGAAGCGGACCAAGCCCAAGCCCTCGCGTACGGCGCGAACGGGGTGCCGTTCTTCGTCATCGACCAGAAGTACGGCGTGAGCGGCGCCCAGCCGCTCGAGGTGTTCCAGGAGGCCCTGCGCCGCGCCCAGGCGGACCGCAAGCCCGTCACCCTGGTCACCGGCCCCGGCGGCACGGCCGAAGCGGACGCCTGCGGGCCCGACGGCTGCCCGATTTGAGGATGGGTACCAGGCACGCCGGGCGATTGGAACCGCCCTGCTAGCCATCCGCAACACCAAACGGTATGAAGGAGCCATGACTGTCGTGCGCGCATTGGCCAGGCCGTTGCTGTCAACCATCTTCATCGTGCAGGGCGCTAAGGCGGTCCGGAACCCGGATCCGCTGGTACCGAGAGCGCAGCCGATGACCGACCGTCTCGTGCCGCTGGTGAAGCGGATCGCGCCGAAAAAGGTCGGCGACCGCATCCCGGACAGCACCAAGACCCTGATCCGGCTCAACGGTGCCGCTCAGGTGCTCGGCGGGGTCGCCCTGGCTAGTGGCAACGGCCGACGCCTCGGCGCGCTCGTGCTGGCCGGCTCGCTGGTGCCGACCACCCTGGCCGGGCACGCCTTCTGGCAGGAAACGGACGAGGCTGCCCGAGCGAACAACAAGATCCACTTCATGAAGAACCTGGGTCTGCTCGGCGGGCTGTTGCTCGCCGCGGTCGACACCGAGGGCAAGCCGGGCGTCGCCTGGCGGACGAAGCACAGCGCCGAGGCCGCCAGGCGGGAGACCAAGCGCGGCGTCAAGCTGGCCAAGCGCGATGCCAAGCAGTTCGCCAAGGCTGCCCGGCGCGAGGCCAAGACAGCGGCCCGAGTGGCGAAGAGTGAACTCCACTTCAACTGACGCCGGATACTCTCGTGACTGACAACAGTTCTCGTCGCGAGGAGATCAGGCAGATGCGGGTGCGCGGATGGTGACATCGAACGGTCCGGGCTGGCCTGCCCCACGACCCGACGGACCGGTGTCCGGGCGCGTGACTGTGCCGGGCTCGAAGTCGATCAGCAACCGTGCGCTCATCCTGGCCGCGATCGCGAACGGTCCCTCGACCCTGACCGGTCTGTTGGCCGCCCGCGACACCTCACTGATGCGGGCCGCCCTCGTCTCGCTCGGCGTCGGCATCACTGAGACCGACGGCCAGGTCACGGTCACGCCGGGCTCTCTCAAGGGTCCGGCTTCCGTCGACTGCGGTCTGGCCGGCACTGTGATGCGGTTCGTCCCACCGGTCGCGGCGTTGGCCGACGGCGTGATCGACTTCGACGGCGACCCGTACGCCCGCGAGCGTCCGATGAACGTCATTCTCGGCGCGCTCCGCACACTCGGGGTGACCATCGACGACCAAAGCACCGGCCGGATGCCGTACGCCGTCAACGGGACCGGCTCGGTCCGCGGCGGCAAGGTCACCCTGGATGCTTCGTCTTCCAGCCAGTTCGTCTCGGCGCTCCTGCTCGCGGGAGCCCGGTACGACGACGGTGTCGACATCCGGCACGACGGCAAGCCGGTCCCCTCGCAGCCACACATCGACATGTCGGTCGGAATGCTGCGCGATCGCGGCGTCCAGGTGGACGCCAGCGAGCCGAACCGCTGGGTCGTCGCCCCCGGTCCGATCCACACAATCGACACCGCCATCGAGCCCGACCTGTCCAACACCGCGCCCTTCCTCGCCGCGGCCGCGATCACAGGTGGCACTGTCACCGTGCCCGGCTGGCCGTCCGCCACCACCCAGCCCGGTGATCAACTCCGCGAGATCTTCGCGCGGTTCGGCGCCGACGTGTCCCTCGACAACACCGGCCTGACGGTGCGCGGCACGGGTGAATTGCACGGTGTCGACCTGGACCTGCGGGACGTGGGTGAGCTGAGCCCGGTCATTGCCGCTGTCGCCGCACTCGCCGACGGACCGTCGTACCTGCGAGGCATCGCCCACCTGCGCTTCCACGAAACCGACCGGCTGGCCGCGCTCGAGACCGAATTGAACGCGCTCGGCGGCGACGTCTCGCAGACCGCTGACGGCCTCGAGATCCGCCCGAAACCCTTGCACAGCGGCCTTTTCGGCACCTACCACGACCACCGGATGGCGCACGCGGCCGCAGTGATCGGGCTGGCCGTCGGAGGTCTCGAGATCGACAACGTCGGTACCACCGCGAAGACGATGCCAGAGTTCCCGGACGTCTGGTCGGCCTTGGTCCGCGGTGAGTTGGCGGGCGGCGCGGCCGGCTGATGTCGCGGTACGACGAGGAAGCCAAGTACGACCGGCCCAAACGCCATACCCGACCGCGCACCAAGGACCGCCCCAAGTACGCCGACGCCGTCACCGGGTTCGTCATCACCCGCGACCGTGGCAGGTACACCTGCTGGGTCGGCGAGGAGGAGCGTGCCGTCACCGCGATGAAGGCCCGCCAACTCGGCCGCAAGGGTGTCATCGTCGGCGACCTGGTCAAGCTCGACGGTAACGCCAGCGGCGACGAAGGCACACTGGCCCGGATCGTCGAGGTCGAACCGCGCAGGACCCTGCTGCGCCGCAGCGCGGACGACGACGATCCGGTCGAACGCCCGCTGGTCGCCAACGCCGATCAACTGGTCATCGTCACCGCCGTGGCCAACCCCGAGCCCCGGCCACGGCTGATCGACCGCTGCCTCGTTGCCGCGTACGACGCCGGCATGCGGCCGCTGCTCTGCCTCACCAAGACCGACCTGGCCGATCCCGAACCACTGCTGAAGATCTACCGACCGCTCGGAGTCGAGTCCGTCGCCACCCAGCGGGACGGGAATCTCGACGCCCTGATCGAGCAGTTGAAGGACCGGACCAGCGTGCTCGTTGGCCACTCCGGCGTGGGCAAGTCCACCCTGGTCAATACGCTGGTCCCCGGTGCCGACCGCGCGATCGGCGTGGTCAATGAAGTGACCGGGCGCGGCCGCCACACCTCGACCAGTGCCCTGGTGCTCCGGCTACCGTTCGGCGGCTGGATCGTGGACACCCCGGGCATCCGGTCGTTCGGCCTTGCGCATGTCCAGCCGGACCAGCTGATCAACGCGTTCGGAGACCTCGCCGCCGAGACCCAGAACTGCCCACGCGGCTGTACCCACTCCGAGAACGAACCGTCCTGCGGACTCGACGCCGCCGTCGAGGCCGGGCGCGTGGACGCCGAACGGGTCGCCTCGTTCCGGCGTCTGCTGGCCAGCCGCGAGGGCCACTAGTGGCACACCACTAGCCACCGAGGCGCCCACTACCGGTGCCGGCGCCGAACATGATCCCCGATATTGGTCATTTGGGTGGGAGCAGTCCGTTCCAGACCGCTCTCGCGCCGGCGTCGCCAGTGCGAACCGTCTGCCAGATCACCAGTACACCCATCACCACGACCGCAGCGCTCAGGACCAGCTCCAGCGGCCTGCTCTTCGTTGCCTTGGCGCCCTTTCCACTGGCCAACGCCGACGGTCCGGCGAGCCAGCGGAATGCCAAGATGGTCAGGACCATGAACGCGAGCGAGAACCAGAACAGCAGAGTGCCCCGCGCGCGGTGCACCTTGACCAGTTGGTCCAGCTGGGGCATGGCCGCAACGAACGCGTCGCCGCTCTCCATGGCCACGAAGGCCACCAGTGCCGAACCCGCCCCGAGCACAAGCACCGGCCAGCGCAACAACCATCGCCATTTCGGGACCAGCGCGAAGGCGATCCCGGTCAATGCACCCACCGGGAGCACGACCACCGCCGCGTGGATCACCAGCACGTGAAGGGGGAGGTTCTCGAAGCGCTCGAACATGACGCCTCCTGTAGTCGATAACGCAGCTGATGGCTGACACTGACTGCACGTTCAACCACCGCATCCGGTTCGACCGACCCTGAAGGTTCTCGCATGTCGACCGCGATGACCAGCCGGGCCGACCTGTCACGCGAGGTTCAGGCTAGCCTTCCGCCATGCCCTCGCACACCGACGACTTGCGGCTCGCCCACATCCTTGCCGACGACGCCGACTCCACCACGATGGATCGCTACAAGGCGCTCGACCTCCACGTCGCCACCAAGCCGGACCTGACCCCGGTGAGCGAGTCCGACCGCAAGGTCGAGGACGTGATGCGCAAGACCCTGGCCCGGGCCCGTCCCCGCGACGCCTTCGTCGGCGAGGAGGCGGGCACCACCGGCTGGGGCATCCGCCGCTGGGTGGTCGACCCGATCGACGGCACCAAGAACTACATCCGCGGCGTCCCTGTCTGGGCCACCCTGATCAGCCTGATGATCGAGGACCAGGTGGTTGTCGGCGTCGTCTCCGCCCCCGCCCTGGGCAAACGCTGGTGGGCGTCGTACGGCGACGGCGCCTGGACCGGCCGCGCCCTGATGTCCGCCTCCCCCTGCCGGGTCAGCGACGTCTCGGACCTGTCCGACGCCTCGCTCTCGTACGCCTCCCTCACCGGCTGGGACAAACTCGGCAAGAAGGACCAGTTCGCCGAGCTGATGGACGCCTGCTGGCGAACCCGCGCCTACGGCGACTTCTGGTCATACATGCTGGTTGCCGAGGGCGCCGTCGACATCGCCGCCGAACCCGAGCTCAACCTCTACGACATGGCCGCCCTCTCCATCATCGTCGACGAGGCCGGCGGCAAGTTCACCTCCCTAGACGGCATCCCCGGCCCCAACGGCCCCAACGCCGTGGCCACCAACGGCAACCTCCACGACGAGGTCCTCGCCCGCCTCGCCAACCGCCCCACCCCCGACTAGCGCCCCCGGCCGACCGCCCACCCCAGAAGCCGCGCCTCAAACAACATCGTGGACAACATGTAGAACATGTTTTCCGCGATGCCGAAATCGCGAGCTTCGCTGGTGGGCGCAACAGCGTGGAGCGTAGCTGCGGGAGATTCACACGGCTGCGGCTCGACCAACGAGTTTGTCCACAGTCGGGCGCCTGGGGTGAGCGCGACATGCTCTGTTCGGCGCAGAATGCCGTCGTGCCGCAGTTTGCTCGCGACTTCCTGCCTCCGGATCCGCAGGCGTTCTCCGCCCAGTCCGGACCCGTCGCGTCGCCGCGAACTGACGGACGCCCGTTGCCCGGCCATCGGGTCATGCCTGATGGGCGCGAGTCGCGAGGCGTCGAGGTTCCGCCGAGCCTTGCCGAGCAACTGAGAGGCATGCTGGCCGAGACTCTGTACGAGGATCGGAAGCTGAGCCTGTTGCCACAGCGGGTGGTGGCCGATCGCTCCGGCGTTCCACAGCAGAGCATCTCGGCCTATGAACGCGGTCGGATCACCCCATCGTGGTCGACCTACATCAAGCTGATGCTGGCGATGAACCGCATTCCGATCCTGGCGACCCGGCCGACCCCTGCCTCGGACGGCCAGCTCGGTGAGCCTGAGGACCGACTGCTCGATGCGCTCGTCGCGATCAAGCAGGCAGTTGGCGATCGGCCGTACGCGATCTCACACCGCGGCGCGGCCTATCTGCATGGCCTGCCGATGACGGCCGACCGCGTGATCGTGCAAGGTATGGCTGCGCGGGTGGCCGGCAGGCCCGATCGGCTCGATGAGTTCGCCCAGGAGCTGAGCGGCCTCCGGGAGATCCGCACGGCGCGAGGGCCGGACATCGCGCCTCATCTGTCTTTCGATCACGCGGGGATCGACATCGCTTTGTTCATCCGCGATGGCATCGGCGCGTCCGTCCAGCTCAGCCTCGGCGGCGAGACGTTCTCGGTGGTGCCGCTGGACCAGGTGCTGGTGTTCTGAGGTCAGGTAGTGGTGTGGCGTTGGAGGCGCCAGACGGAGGGGACGACAAGGGTTGCCAGCACCACCAGGACGAAGAGGGCTGCGCCGAAAAGCTCGACGGTGCGGATGCTGAAGACACCGGCGGTAACCCACCGCGAGCTGGCCGATCGGCGTGGCGAGAAACGAGCCGAGCATGTCGTACGACGAGACCCGGGAGAGCTTGTCGAGCGGGATGTGCTGGCCGAGCGCGGTCTCCCAGCCGATACCGAACATCTCGAAGCCGAGACCTACCAGGAAGGCGACTGCAGCCATCGCGACGGTGTAGGGCGCGACGACCAGGCAGACGAGCGCGGTCGCGGCGAAGAGCATGCCGAACATGCCCACCCGCAAGGGGTACCGCGGCTTCAGTCGGATCATCATCAGCCCGCCGGCGACCAGTCCGGCACCGAAGCAGGCACTCACCACGCCCCACCCGACGCGTCCGAAGGTGTTGTCGGCGATCACGGGACCGAGCGTGCTCCAGCACGCCACGAAGATCAGGTTGAGCACGAGGAACGACACCACGACGACCCAGACCCACTGCCGCGAGACGAACTCGGTCCAGCCGACGCGCAGATCGTGCAGTACGGAGGTGGTAGCCCGCGCGACCCGCGGCAACGTGAGCCTGGTGAGCAGCACGGCTGCGACGAGGAACGTGACGGCGTCGACCGCCAGTCCCATACCGGGACTGGTGAAACCGACGATCACCCCGGCCACCGCACCACCGCCGATCAGCGCGATCGAGCGGGCGAAGCCTGACACCGCATTGGCCTGGGGCAGCTCGGCGCGATCCACGATCGACGGCAGGATGCCGGCCAGGGCGGGCAGCACGAACGCCGCGGCGATGCCGTTCACCGCCTCGATCGCGGCCAACTGCCAGACGTGCGCGTGGCCGGAGAACACCAGCACGGCGGCCAGGGCCTGACTGAATCCGCTGACCGTGTTCGCGACAACGAGCACGAGGTTGCGCGGCAGCCGGTCGGAGATGACTCCACCGATCAGCAGGAAGAAGACGTTGGGGATGCTGCGGGCGGCCAGCACGATGCCGACCGCGCTCGCGGTGTCGGAGATATCCAGTACGGCGAAGACCAGCGCGATCGGGGCGATCGACGAACCGAGCAGCGAGACGAACCGGGCCGAGATGAAGATGCGGACGTCGCGATGGCGCAGTACGGCGAGGTCCTCGCGCCAGCTCACCCGGTCACCGGACGTAACAAACCATAACCGTGGCTCTGGCGGGCGGGACAGGCTACGGTCACCGCCCGCATTCTGCCAGACCGAGAACTAGGGACTGCCAGGACGGACGATTCATCGCTAAATTGGGGTATTGGGCTCCGTCGATCATCAGGAGGCTCCGTGAAGATTCAAGACATACTGCGTGGTAAGGGCACCCAAGTCGTCACCATTTCCCCTGAGGCCACTGTCACCGAACTCTTGGCACTCCTAGCAGAGCACAACGTCGGCGCACTCGTAGTCAGCGCCGATGGCAGTTCCGTCGCAGGGATCGTCTCCGAGCGCGACGTGGTACGGCTGATGAATCGCACACCGGATGCGAAAGATGTCCGGGTCAGCGCGATCATGACGTCCCCGGTCCACACGTGTGGGCCGGACGACCACATCGACAGCCTGATGCGGCTGATGACGGACCGCCGCATCCGGCACGTCCCGGTCGTGGTGGACGGCGCACTGAGCGGCATCGTCAGCATCGGGGACGTGGTCAAGAGCCGGATCGGCGAGCTCGAGTTCGAACGCGAGCAGCTGTCCAACTACATCTCCGGCTGACCTCACAGGGGACAGACAGACATCGGGCCCGGCGCACACCGCGCCGGGCCCGAGAGGTCTGCCGTCAATACCCGATAGCCGCCGCGCGATCGGGCTTCAGCTCAGCTCGATCACGTCGCCGAGGCCGAGGCCGGTGAGCTGCCCCCGCACCGCCTGCGCCTCCCCCACGACGACGACCAGCAGACCGTTCGCGCCGACGTACTGGCGGTAGGCCTCGGTGGCCGACTCGGGAGTGGCCGCCGCTATCTGGGCCAGGTACGTGTCGGCGAAGTCCAGCGGCACGCCTGCGGCGATGTTGCTGCCGACCTGCTGCGCGATGGATTCGGCTTGCTCGTAGCGCAGCGGCGCGGTCCGGATCAGGTTGTCCTGCGACTCGCTCACCTCGCGCTCGGTCAGGCCGTCCCGGGCAGTCAGGAGGATCTGTACGGCCTCGCGGATCGCGTCCCCGGTCACCTCCGTCCGAACCGCCCCACCCAGGCTGAAGGTTCCACCCTTTCTCGGCGCAGTGAAACTGGTCCGGGTCCCGTAGGTGTAGCCCTTCTCCTCGCGCAGCACCCGGTCGACCCGGGAGGTTATGGTGCCGCCGACAACGTGCGACGCGACCGCGACCGCGCCCCAGGTGTCGTCGCGGCGATCCGGCCCTGGGCAACCGATCAGCAACTGGCTCTGCACCGAGCTCGGGCGGTCCACCAACACGATCCGATTGCCCGGCACGTACAGCGCCTCGGGCGTCTCGATCGCCGAACCGGCCGAGGCTGTCCAGGAGCCGAACGCGTCGTCGATCACGGCGGCCACGTCGACGCCGGTTGCATCCCCCGCGAACAGGATCTGAGCTCGCACCGGGCCGATGTTGTCGTGGTAGTACCCGGCCACCTCGGCATTGGTGAGCGGCCGCACGGTGTCCGGCCTACCGCCGGTGGGACGGGACCGTCGCATCGAGGGGTCGAACAGCGAGGCGGCGAAGGCCTCCCGAGCCCGGTAGCCGCTGTTCGCGCGTTCCTGGTTGATCTCGCCGAGCCGGATCGTCACGTGCCGCCCGACGTCGGCCTGGTTGAAGGCCGGCCGGGTGATCGCCTCGGCGAGCAGCTTCACGGCCTCGGCCAGGTGCGACACCGGCACCGAGATCTCTACGTGCAGCCCATCCGAATTGACTTCCACCCCGTACGCCGCGCCGTTGCGCTCCAGGGCGGCGGCGAACTCGTTCGCGGACCTGAGCTCGGTGCCCTCGTCGAGGGTGCGCGCCATGATCATCGCGACACCTTCGAGCTCGCGCGGCTCAGTCGACAGCGGCATGGCGATCGTGACCCGCACCGTCGCGACGTACTGGCCCGGGCGATCGAACACGTGCACCGGCGTACCGGCTCGGGTATGCGTGGTGGTTGCGAGCGGGAAGGCCCACGGGCGCGGCGGCGCCACAGCGGGCGGTGTGGTCAGGGTGTGGCTGTTCATTCCTGCTCCCCCTCGTTCTCAGCGGCGGCCTCGTTCTCGGCGGCTTCGTTCTCGGCGGCGGCTGCAGCGGCGGTCTCGGCCCGGCGGTATGTCACCTGGGCGCGGCCGTCGGCGCGGATCCACTCGGCAGCCACCTGCTGCACCTGCTCAGCCGTGACTGTGCGAATCAGGTCGATCCGCGTGTTGACCCGATTCGCGTCGCCGAACAGCAAGGCGTAATGGGACATCTCGTCGGCACGGCCCGCGCAGGTGGACAGCGTCTCAAGCCAGTCGCGCTCGGACTGGGCCTGCACGGTGAGCAACTCCTCGGCGGTGATACCGCCCTCGGCCAGCTTCTCCACCTCTTCGAGCAGCGCATCCTCGACCTTCTGCAGGTTGACGCCGTCCGAGGCGACGCCGGTCAGCGTGCCGAACGACACCCCGCCGACCAGCGGCAGCGCACCACCCGACACCGACTGGGCGATCTGCTCCTCGCGGACCAGCCGCCGATTCAGTCGACTGCTCTGCCCGGTGGCCAGTACGTCGAGAGCAAGCGCAGCAGCCTCCAGCTCCTGCGTACCCTCGGCCGGCAAGCGGAACATTATCGTGATCAGGTCGGACGGTACGTCTTCGACCACGTCATCGCGGACGATGCCCTGCAGCGGACCGAGCGTGCCGTCCGGCGCGGGCGGCGGCTGCGGGATCGCCGGCAGCGGTCCGAAGTACCGCTTGGCAGCAGCGAACGCATCCTCCTCGGTGACATCGCCCACGATGGTCAGTACGGCGTTGTTCGGTCCGTAGTACTGCCGGAAGAACGCGTGGACGTCCTCCACGGTGGCTGCGTCCAGATCGGCCATCGACCCGATCGTCATGTGCGCGTACGGATGGTCCTTCGGGAAGGCGATCCTGACCAGCCGCTCGTACGAGTCGCCGTACGGGCGGTTGTCGTAGGTCTGCCGCTTCTCCTCCTTGACCACCTCGCGCTGGTTGTCCAGGTTCTCCTGGTTCACCGCGTCCAGCAGGTAGCCCATCCGGTCGGCCTCGAGCCAGAGCGCGAGGTCGAGCCCGCCGCTGGGCAGCGACTCGAAGTAGTTGGTCCGATCGAAGAAGGTGGTCGCGTTCAGACTCGCCCCGGCAGTCTCCATCAGGGAGAAGTGCTGGCCCGACTCGACATTGCGCGAGCCCTGGAACATCAGGTGCTCGAACAGGTGCGCAAATCCGGTCAGACCGGGCGGCTCGTGGCGCGAGCCCACGTCGTACCAGAGGTTCACGGCCACGATCGGCACGGCGCGGTCGGAACTGACGACCACGCGCAGTCCGTTGTCGAGCGTCTGCTCGGCGATGGGGTAGGTCAGCAGCATGTCGCCACCATACGTGGATGCCTTATCCGGTCCGAGCCCCGTTCGCTACCGGCGCATGGCTCACCCCTGCGCCACGCGTCAAAAGGTTGCCTTCCCGAGCCTCTCCACGACTGTCTTCGCCGTCCTGCCGACCACTGCCACCGGGCTCGACGCCCGGCTCGTCCGCTGGGCGTCAGCCCTTGATGGCACCGCCGAGCGCGAAGGCGCCGCCGAGCTTCTTGCTGAGCAGCAGGTAGAGCACCAGGACCGGCGTTGTGTAGATCAGCGAATACGCCGCGAGCTGGCCGTAGTTGACCTCGCCGTACTGGCTGAAGAAGGTGAAGATGCTCACTGACGCGGGCAGTCGCTCCGGTGACAGCAGCAGCATGAACGGGATGAAGAAGTTTCCCCACATGCCGATGAAGGTGAAGATCAGCACCACCGCGATCCCCGGCCACATCAGCGGCAGCACGATCCGGAACAGCGCCTGCATGCTGCCCGCGCCGTCCACCCAGGCGGCCTCCTCCAGCGAGATCGGTACGCCGTCCATGAAGGTCTTGGTCAGCCAGATCGCGAACGGCAACGCGGTGGTCGCCATGAACATCATCGTGCCGCCGACTGTGTCCACCAGGTTGAGCTGCACGAACAGTCCGTACACGGGCACCATCACCGCAGTGATAGGCAAGCCGGTGGCGAACAGCACCGTGAGCAGGAACGGCCGGTTGAACCTGGTCTTGAACCGCGACAGCGGGTAGGCGGCCAGCACGGCACACACCAGCGTCACGATCGCCGCGCCCCCACACAGCACCAGCCCGTTCAGCATCGGCCGGTACGTCGTGTCGGTGTTCAGCACGGCCCGGAAGTTGTTCAGGCTCGGGTGGCTCGGCCACTGGACCGTCAGGCCGGCCGTCGAGTTGATCGAGGCGAAGAGCACCCACAGCAGCGGCAGGACGAACACCACGCCGATGGCCAGCAACACCAGGTTCGCGGTGAGTTTGCTGACCCGGTCCCGGGCGATCATGCTGCCTCCGTGTTGAGTCCGCGCAGGTAGATCAGCGAGAACACCGCGCCGATCGCCAGCATCACCAGCGCGATCGCGGTGCCGTAGCCGATCTGCGAGAAGCTGAAGGCCTGCTCGTACATGTAGAGCGGCAAGGTCTGGCTCTTGGTGCCGGGACCGCCGCGGGTCATTGCGAAGATCAGGCCGAACACGCTCAGCGTCTGCAGCGTGATCAGCATCAGGTTGGTCAGCACGGCCCGGCTGATCATCGGCAGCGTGACCCACCACAGCCGCCGCACACCAGCCGCGCCGTCCATCTCGGCGGATTCCTCGATCTCCTTCGGCACCTCGCTCAGTGCGGCCGAGTAGACCAGCATCGAGAACGCCGTACCGCGCCAGATGTTGGCGATCGAGACCGCGACGATCGGGGCGCCGTACAGCCAGTCCTGGCCGTGCAGCCCGACCTTCTCCAGGATCACGTTCAGGGTGCCGTCGGAGTTCAGGAACGCGCTCAACAGGTACGCCGCGACTATCTCGGGCAGCACCCACGCGCCGATCACGGCGGTCCCGACCAGGCTGCGGATCGTCCGGGTGGAGCGCCGCATCAGCAGCGCCAGGCCCAGCCCGAGAGTGTTCTGGCCGATGATCGCCGACACCAGCGTAAAGATCAGCGTCAGCCAGATCGAGTTGATGAACGCGCTGCTGCCGAAGGCCTGGCGGAAGTTGGCCAGGCCGACGAACTTCACGTTCGCGGCGCCGGTCCCGGTCAGCGCCATGTTCGTGAATGCGGCGTACAGGCAGTAGATGATCGGGCCGGCCAGGAACACCAGCATCAGCGCGATGGAGGGGGCCAAGGGCAACATCTTGAGCACTTTGGCGCCCTTCGGCGGGCCGGCCGGCCCGGCGGGCTTGCCGCCGGGCTTGCCGGGTACCGCGGAGGTGGGGGCGACTGTCGCCGTCACAGGGGGTCGCCTCCGTTACTGGCTCTGCGTGGTCGTCTTGTCCTGGCCGACGATGCTCTTGACCGCATCGTCATAATTCTTGGCTGCCTGGTCCGGCGTGGACTGCCCGGTCATCACCGCCTCCATCGCGGTGATGATCTCGTTCGACACCTTCGGGTACTCCGGCAATGCCGGGCGGTAGACGGTGACCGCGACCAGGTCGGTGAAGAACTGGGTGCTCTTCGACGACGCCTTGTACGTCGCGTCCGAAGCCACGTCCTTGCGCACCGCGATCTGGGCTCCGTCCGTGGCGTACTTGGCCGCGTTCTTCTGCGTCTGCAGGGTCTGGATGAACTTCCAGGCCGCGTCCGAGGACTTCGACTTGGCTGGGATCGCCCAGGTCCAGCCACCGGACAGGCTGACCTTGCCCTTGCCGTCGCCGTTCTGGGTCGGCATCGCCGTCTGACCGAGCACGTTGGACCACTGCGGCCACGGCTTGGCGCCGGTCTTCTGCCAGTTGTTGTAGAGCCAGGAGCCGTCCAGTGCAATCGCGAGCTTGCTGTTCGGGAGCAGGTCGCTGCCGACCTTGTTGCCCCAGTTCGGGTCGAGGGACTGCTGCGGCTTCGGCGCCAGGCCCTCGGTGAAGATCGTCTTGATGAAGTTGAGCGAGTCCTTGAAGCCCTGGCTGCCGACTACCCACTTGGACTGGTTGAAGTTGTACAGCGTGTCCTTGGTGCCGTAGAGCAGCATCTCCAGCCCCTGCATGGCCGAGGCCTCACCCATCGGCTTGCCCGAGTACACGTTCAGCGGGATCACGCCGGGCACCTTCGCCTTGATGGCCCGCGCCGCCGTCAGTACGTCGTCCCAGGTCTTCGGCTGCCAGTCCGCCGGCAGGCCTGCCTTGGCGAAGATCTGCTTGTTGTACCAGAGCGCCCGCGTGTCGGTGCCGTCCGGTACGCCGTAGGTCTTGCCGTCCTGGCCCTTCGCCGCACCCTTGGCCGTGTCCTGGAACTGGCTCCAGTCGGCCCAGTTCTTGATGTAGTCGTCCAGCGGCTTCAGGTAGCCCGCGGTGATGTCGGAGTTGATCAGGAAGGTGTCCTCGTAGACGATGTCCGGCGCCGTGTTCGCCGACCGCATCATCAACTGCAGCTTGGTGTAGTAGTCGTTCTCACTGGCAACGATCGGGACGATCTCGACCTTCGAGCCGGGGTTGGCCGCCTCGAACTCGGCCTTAGCGCCGGTGAGGAAGTTCTTCATCACCGTGCCGGGGCCGAACTGCTGATACGCAATCTTGATGTTGGCCGGGCCAGAACTCTGCGAACCACCGGCATTCGGCGTCGCGGTAGTGGATCCCTGACTGCAAGCCGACACTCCCAGCAGGAGTGCGCCGAGGGCGAGTACACCCGCCCGCTTGAAACCATTCCTCATGACCATCCACCTTCGGGCAATCGTTGTCATCCCGGTCCGACAGCCCGAGCCAAGCGGGCTTTTCGTGACCGTAGGAGTCCCACACCACTGAAGTCAATGGTTGGTAGACAACGTTGTCCCGGCTGAGCGTCGACCGAGTCGTAACGATCCGGTCACCGCGCCGTCATCTGTCAGGCGGTAACGGGCGACGCCTCGCGACGACCCTGTACGCCGCGCCGGTTCCGGCCATGGAGTGCGCCGAGCCTGCAGAGCAGCAATCCACCGACGAACCAGCAGGACAACACCAGCAGGGGTCGCCCCGCTCCAGCTCCGTCGAAGAATGCCACCGAACGTAACGCCGTACCGGCCGCTCCGGGCGGCAGCAGTTGGCCGGGCGCTCCCCAACCGCTCGGGAGCATCTCCGGCGCGCTGGCAAGCCCGAAAGCGGGTTGCCGAGCAATACTGCGCAGCCAGCCGTGCAGGCAGTTGCGCCAGGATCTGCGCGACTGCGGGACCACCTGCCGAGGGCGGTCAGCACCTCGGCGTTCTGCGGGTCGAGCACGATCGCGCCGTAGACGTCCCGGTCCTCGATCGCCTTCACGGCGGCGACGCGATCAGGCACCGCCCGGATGTCGAACCCGCCCGGCGACGCCTGCTCCAGCCCGCCGGACACCTGTGCTCCGCGGCCACTTCGTCGATGTCGCCCGCAGGCCGACGGCACGGTCGATCCCGACACGGACCCGGAGTACATCGCCCAGGTCATGTTCGCCCTGATCCCGGGCTTCATCCTGCAGCTTCTGTTGCTCGACGACGTCACCCCAGACAGTTTCTGCGCCGGGCTGTCCGCCCTCCTCCCCCGACCCGCTCCTGAGCCGACCTCGACCTGACCCTGCCCTGCAGATGGACCGGGCCCCATCGCCTCGATCGGCAAACTGGTTGCCCCAGGCACCGATCTCCGGGGGCAGCGGCGTCGGATCGACCGGCGGAGGGTGAGCGAACAGCTTCGAGTGCTACTGAGCGGGCGTCGGTTCAGCGACGGGCTGGAGCGCGATAGTGGTCGCCTGGACCAGGCCGGCGTGGTTCTGCACCCAGCCCGACACAGCGAGCTGGAGATCGTCCAGGTCGCGCTCCTCTAACGCCACCGGCGGCGTGGGCACGCTAGCCCCTAGCTCGGCCAGAACTGGCCGCAGGTGCAGGTCGGCGAGCAGCTTGTGACTCGGCGCCGCCGATATGGTCACCGGTACGACGACCGATCCAGCCAGGGCCAGGTGCGGCAGAACGTCGAGGAAGCTCTTCAGCAGCCCGGTGTAGCTGCCCTTGTAGACAGGCGTTGCCAGCACCAGTACCGAGGCCGACGACGCAAGGTCGATCGCGCTGTCCAGCGCCGCCCGCGCCTCCTCCGACGCGGCCTCGCCCTGGAAGATCGCCGCGGCGAAGGTGACCAGGTCGATCAGCTCGTCCGTCCGGTACGGCGCACCAAGTTCGGAGGCGAGCAGTTCTGCCACCGAGGCAGCGGCTGTCGCGGTCCGGGACCCCGGCTTGGGGTTCCCGACCACGGTCACGACTGATTGGGGCCAGACCGGCGGATCCGGCACGATCCGCGGCTCGAAGGCGACTGAGGGCATCGGGATACATCTCCCAGAAAAGTCGGTGATGAGACCTTGAGCGTAGCCAAAGTCGAGCGGGCCACTTGACTTTCTCAGATACCGAACGCCTCGCCCTCATTTGGGTCGGAGAAGTCTTACGCCACCGAGCTGATCACCTCAGACGCGGACGGCGTCGGCTACCTGCTCAAGGACCGAGTGATGCGGGTCGAGGAGTTCCTCGAAGCCCTGGAGCGAGTCGGCAACGCTGGTGCAGCCTTCGACCCCGAGGTGGTTCGCCAACTGTTGGCCCGGACCTCCCATACGGATCCCAGACCACCGGCTACAGCCGCCGTGTGCTCGCCGTAGTGCGGTATCTGGGCACCCAGCGTCGCGTGATGCTGGTTCCTGCGTCGTGCGACGCTAGGCAGGTCTACCGGCCGGCGGATCCGTCCGCTGAACTTCAACCCCGGCGGTTATATTCCTTGTATGGCAACTGCGTTCGAGGTGCTCGCCGAACCCCGCCGGCGCGAGATCCTCGACCTGCTCCGCGGCGGCGAACGGCCGGTCGGCGAACTGGTCGACCACCTCGCGCTGAGCCAGCCGGCCGTCTCCAAGCATCTGAAGGTGCTACGTGACGCCGGCCTGGTCGACGTACGACAGGATGCGCAGCGGCGGTGGTACCGGCTCCGACCGGAGCCGCTGGCCGAGATCGACGCCTGGCTCGAGCCCTACCGCGACCTCTGGCGCAGCCGCCTCGACGCACTGGAGCAGCACCTCGACCGGACGGGTTGACCATGACGGCCCGGACCGAGTGGTCCGGGTCGTCTCCTCCCTCCGGCACTTCGACGCGTCAGATCGACTCGGGTACCCGTAAGTGAGCAAGCGCGAGCTCGAACTCGCCAACATCGAGCACCTCGGCGCCCGCGTCCTTGGTGGTCGCCGAACGCATCGCCGAGGCAGCCTCGCGGTTGCGCTCCATCGCCTCGAGACTGTCGTACGTCACCGAGGACACGGCGCGACCCGAGCCGCGATCAACCATCAGGCTGGCGCTGCAGAAACCGTCGAGCTCCTCGGTTCTCGGCAAGGTCGCCACCTTGTAGACGTCGATCGCCCGATCGAGGTTCGCGGGGTCGACCTGCACCCAGGTAGCGCGAATGCAGGCGCCGTCGGCCGACTTGTGGTCGCGGTGGAGGACAGCGATCTCCCATTCCTCGACCTGCGGGGTGCCGCCAATGGTCTCCCCGAGCCTCGCCCGGACGGGGCGGAGCATCTCGTCAGTGGGGTGCATTGCCTCTGCCGACCGCCAGGCGGTGGTGATGATGCAGCGGCCTGACTCACGGTCGACCATCATCGAGAGACCGATACACCCCTCCATCCCCTGAACCATAGGCATCACCTCGTCGCGCACCTGGGCGATACCGGCGTCGATCGACTCCGGCCTGGCCATGAACGTGGTGGAACGCGCATACACGGTCCACCACCCCCCTTCGGTATCAGGGCGGCGCCCCGGTGGCGCCACCGGTCACTTCCACACTCCTCCCGCAGGTGCTGGCTGGCAATGCCGTCCGCCACGACCGTCCGAAGGTGCCCGCTATCCGGCCCGGTGATCAAAGCTCGCGGTCGTCGGCGGCGATGACGGAGAAGTCGTCCTCGCCGCGGCCGGCGCGAATCGCTGCTTCAAGCGATTGGAAGACTGCTGTCAGCGCGGGTAACGGGTGCTGGCTGGTGTGCACCATCAGCCGGGTGTCCTTGGCTAGCGCGGCTGCCGAGAACTGGGTTTCGCTGAAGTCGCCGCTACGCACGTTCTCCCCCTTGGCGCCCTTGATGGCCGACAGGACTGTCATGTCGAGAACCTGGGTCACCTGGTCGGTCGTCAGCTCGCTCGAGTGGCCGAGCCGGAGTGCCTCCACGAAACCCTGCATCGACACCGCAAGCGCGAGGTTGGCCACCAGCTTGGCACCCGCCGCCTTCGCCGCGGTGTCGTACTCTCGCAGCCGGTCTTTGGCAGCCCACGTCGACACGATCGGCCGGGCAGCGGCGACCGCGTCCCTGTCACCCCCGATCAGTACGGCGAGCGCGCGAGCCCGTGCCGGAGCCAGGGAACCGATGACCGGCGAGTGCGCGTAGCGAACGCCGGCACTCTTCGCCCATGTGCTGAAGCTGTCCGCGTCCGCTGGCGAGATGCTGGTGATGTCGATCCACACAGCGCCGTCCTCGATCGGCAGCGAGGCATCGACCACGACCTCGCGGACGGTATCCGGCCCGAACAGAACCGTGATGACTACCTCGGCACCGGCCACAGCTTCGGCGGGCGTCGCCGCACCCTTCGCGCCCTGCTTGACTAGATTCTCGACCGCGGATCTTGTGCGGTTCCAGACAGTCATGTCATGGCCGTCCGCGAGCAGGTGCGCTGCCAGCTCGCGGCCCATCCGCCCGAGTCCGAGAAACGCGATTTTCATGGCTCAACTCCTTCTTGGGGAAGGTCATCGCCTTCCACTCTCGTCCGGAGCTCAGCCCGCGTCCAACACCTGCCGATCTAACTGTGGCGCCCGCAAGGAGGATCACAGTCAGACACGTTCGGCTCTGGGTTCAGCGGATCTCGGCCAGGTCGAAGACGTTGCCCTCCGGGTCGGCCAGCGTGACCCAGTGGGCGCCGTACTCGTCGAACTCGCCGACTCGTTTGGCTCCTAGGCCGACCACACGGTCCACCTCGGCCGACCAGTCGGCGCTCGCCAGATCGAGATGCAGCCGGTTCTTGGCGGCTCGCTCCTCGGGTACCTGGATGAACATCAGCGCCGGACCGTCGGTCTCCTTGCCGACGGTGGCGAAGAATTGGTTAGCGCCGTCATCGACAGGCTTGCCGACGACCTGGGCCCAGAAACCGGCCAAGGTGGCGGCGTCGGCGCAGTCGAAGGTGACGTGCTCAAGGGAGATGGCCATTGCGGATCAACCTTTCGTAATTGTGGGGATCTGCTGGATCGGCCAGCAGATCTCGGTCCTGAACTCGGTGGGATCAGCGGTGTCGCCAGGCCCGACGATGTACAGCTCACGGATCGGTCCCGATGCGACCTCGCAGCACTCGGCAACGTGGCTGCCCAGCGCGCCGTACGTGCGGTCCAAGTCGGTGAACGGCCCGGTGTGAGCACTCACCGCGAAGTAGCCGGCCGGCAGGTCGAGCAGCTCCACCCCGTCCACCGGCGGTTGGTCAGGCACAACCGGGAGGAAGGCGACCACCTGCCCGACGTCCTCGGCGAAGAACCCGTCGTCGTACGTCGCTCCGGCGGTGGCGGTGATCCCGGCGACCGCGGCGATCCCGCCGAGCAGGCCGAAGGTCGACTCGCACCACTTGTCGAGGTCAGCCCGCTCGACCTGGTCGCTGACGGCGTACGCACGGAATGCGGGGATGAAGCGGTACTCGACGGCCAGCGCGCCGAGTGGCAGGGTCAACATCGACCGCAGCGAGGCGACCACCTGCTGGGTCCGGACGAGTTCGCTCTCCATCTGGTCGAGGTGCAGCCGCAATGCCCGGTCGCGGGAGGTCAGGTCCGGCGCCTCGACCACCTCGCGGACCTGTGCGAGCGGCATCTGCAGATCGCGGAGCCGGCGGATCAGCTGGGCGATGGATACCTGCGCCGTTTCGTAGCGCCGGTAACCCGAGGACGGGTCGATCCGGGCCGGAGCCAGCAGGCCGATGTCGTGGTAGTGGTGCAGCGTCTTCACGCTCAGATGCGTGAGACGGGAGAACTCACCGATGGTCACCGAGGCGGTCATGACCAAAGTTTCCACCCTCCGGTAACCGGAGGGTCAAACCGTGCTTCCGAGAAACCTTCCGATAGACAAGGGCGACCGCAGCCGGGGGCGCGGCCGCGGTCGCCCTGCTCAGCTGATCAGCCCGTGAACTGGCCGATCACGCGCGAGAAGTCCCACGGCTGCTGCGAGACACCGCTGCAGGTGTCCGCGCCGCCACCGGTACACGGCCGGTCCCGGTTCACCGACCAGAAGGTGAACCTGGCCAGGTGATGCTGGTTGGCGTAGCTCAGCATCGTCTGGAAATCGGACAGGTTCACCCGCTCGCTGGAAACGTCGGTGAGACCGTTCATCGAGGAGATCCCGCTGTGCCGGTAAGCCTGGTCGTCGGTGTAGCCGTAGGCGCTGCGGACCTGGTTCTTCAGCCCGTCGGCCGCCTGGACCGTCAGGCTGCCCATGTTCGTCGTACCGCCACCGAAGTCGAACGGCATGATCACCCAGCCGTCGAGCGGCAGGCCGGAGGCCGCACCACGCCGGATCAGGTCTTGACCGTTGCCGTCCGGGCCGGTCTGGGTGGTCCCGAAGGTCAGGTACGTCGCGATACCCGGGTTACTGTTCTCGACGATCTTGAGCGCGTCGACAACCCGCTGCCGGACGGTCGCGTTGCTGAACTCGGACGCCTCGATGTCGACGTCGATCGCCTTCAACTGCAGGGCATTGATCACCTTCTGGTACGCCGCCGCGAGCTCGCCGGCGCTGTTGCAGTTCTCGCCCAGCTTGTTGCCGGACCAGCCACCGACCGAGACCACGACGTCACCGCCATTGGCGCGGATGGTGTTGATCGCCTGCTGGTCCGTGCCACCGGTCAGTGGGCGATTGCCGTCCCACATCGGATTGCAGTAGCCGCTCGACAGGATGAAGGCCATCGTGAACCACTTGACGCCGGTCGCGTTCATCACCGTCGCCGGGTTGGGCGGACTACCCCAGCCCTGGTACAGGTACGGCGCGGCACCCATCGGAGCACCACCAGCAGGCGGAGGGGTGGTCGGCAAGGCGGGCGCGTTCCACTTCTGGTTCGCGGCACCAGTGCAGGTCCAGATCTGCACTGGCGTGCTGTTCGCGGAGTTGTTGCCGGTGACATCGAGGCACTTGTTCGCCTGCGGATTCACCAGATCCTTGCCCGCGCTGTAGGTCCATTGCTGCGCGGCGCTGCCGTTGCAGGTCCACAGCTGGACCTTCGCACCATCCGCAACAGACCCGGCGCTGACGTCCAGGCATTTGCCGAGCGCCTTCACGGTGCCATCGGAGTTCCGTGTCCAGCTCTGGGCGCTGGTTCCGTTGCAGTCGTAGATGCCGACCGCCGTACCGTCGGCAGTGTTCGCGCCGGCGACATCGAGGCACTTACCGGCCAGGCCGGTGATCGTACCGGTGGCCTCCGCCGCCTGGGCCGGCGCGTAGAACAGTCCTGTACCCAACATCCCCACACCCAGCACAGCGGCCGATCCGCCGGCCAGCAGTCGGCGCATCAGACTGTCCACTTCTGGTTCGCCGCACCGGTGCAGGTCCAGATCTGCAAGGGCGTGCCGTTCGCGGAATTGTTGCCGGTGACATCAAGACATTTGTTGGCCTGTGGATTCACAAGATCTCTCCCGCTCGTGTAGGTCCATTGCTGAGCGCCGCTGCCGTTACAAGTCCAGAGTTGGGTCTTGGCACCGTCGGCGGTAGAACCGGCGTTGACGTCGAGACACTTGCCGAGGGCCCGGATCGTGCCGTCGCCCGGGCGGCTCCACTGCTGCGCGGCGGTGCCGTTGCAGTCGTACAGGTTGACGGCAGTTCCATCGGCGTTGTTCGCACCTGCCACGTCGATGCACTTGCCGGCGAGACCGCTGATCTGACTGCCGCCAACGCCACCACCGCTCTGGGTGCCGGACCAGGTGAAGGTCGCGGACGTCTTGGTGGGCAGCGTGTAGACGAACGACTGGTTGCCCCAGTTCACCCGGACCGACTGCGTGCCGCTGGTGGTGTTGTAGGCGATCAACGCCTTGGACCCGTCCGGGTTCTTCCAGGCGACGTTCTTGACCGAATTGTTCGCGTCCGACTGAATCCGGGCCGCACCCGACTTCACGAACTTGGTCAGGTGTCCCATCGTGTAGTACTCGACGGTCTTGTCCACCTGACCGGGCCGGCTGCCGCCGCGTTGCACCGTGACGAGCCCGGTGCACGTGTTGCAGCCGGCCCCGACGTACGGGAGTCCGTTCTGGTCCAGTGCCAGGCTCCACTTGACCCAGGACTTGCTCCAGTTCCGGGTGTAGTCGATCAGGTTGTTCATATCCTCGGTCTGCTGGTTCGCGACCCAGGTGCCGCCCGAGTGCTCAGTGCTGTAGGCGTTGGTGCTCGGGTACTGGTCGTGCACCGTCGTCTGCAGGTTCACGTCACCGCCGTACCCGTGCCAGGCGATGCCGCCGAACAGCGGGTCGTTGCGTAGCGCGGCGTCCGCCATCGGGACCGAGCCGAGGTCGTTGTAGTCGCCCCAGTTGTAGTCCAGCACCAACGCCTTGGTGGTGATCCCGGCCGCGCGGAACGCCGGCAGCAGGTTGTTCTTGGTGAACTCCAGCAGGCCAGAGCCGTTCCAGTTCATCGATGCGTAGCCGGTGTTGTCGGTGCCGCAGCAGGTCGGCTCGTTCTGCACCGACACGTAGTCGATCTTCAACCCCTGCGCCGCGTTCTGCTGGATGTACTTCACGAAGTACTGGGCGTACAGCGGGTAGTACTCGGCCTTCAGCCAGCCGCGGTTGGTGAACTTGTTGTTGTCCTTCATCCAGGCCGGCGCGCTCCACGGTGAACCCATCACCTTCAGCGCCGGGTTCAACTGCTTGGCCTGTTTGGTGAGTGGCACCACATCCGCCAGGTCGTGGTTGATGCTGAAGTCGTTCAGGTCGCAGCAGGTGTCGTCGTAGGAGTAGTTGAAGCGGGCAAGGTCCGAGGCGCCCATCGGATTCCGGATGAAGCCCAGGCCGATCCCGTTGACCGGGTCGAACAGGTCCTTCATCACCTGGTCGCGGGTGGCCGCGCTGATCGTGTTGCTGCTGTTCAGCAACCACGCGGCGCTGTCGGTGAAGGACGCGCCGCCGCCCTCGAACGTCTGGTACGTCGTGTTCTCGTTGACGTTGATGGTCTGGTTCGCGCTGCCGCCGGCGGCGCCGAAGTTGATCGGCGTCTGCTGCTGCAGGCCGCGCGTCACATTGCGGCCGCGGTCGTCGTTGGTAGTGGTCAGCCAGACGTTCACCTGTTCGCCGGCTGCCTGCGCCGGCTCCGGGTGGACGACCATGAGACCGGTCGCGGTCACGCAAAAAGCAGCAAGGCCTGCCAGGGCAGGAAGAAGGCGTCGTCGGCCGCGGCGTTGGATCCCGTTGGGGGGCATGGCGGAATCTCCCTATTGCTCAAGGGCAATCGCATTCGGATGGGCCCCGGGTGTCGGCGTCTGCCCGCGCCGCAACTGGTGGTGACCATGAGATAACCATCGGTGAGCGGTCGTGTCAACGTCGTACCCGACTTCTTCCACGACTTATATTTATCTGTGGTCTTGACCTGAGAGCGTTCCCACCGCAATGCTGCGACCTGCGATTCCCTGTCTCGTTCACCTACCGCCCCCGCCCCCACGGCCGGTTGAACGCCTTCCCGGCCGAGCGAGAAATGAGGCATCATGACGCATCACCGAGCCCGTCGGCGATTCAAGTCAGCCGCCCTGCTGGCCGTCGGCGCAGTCGTAGCCAGCACAGCCCTGCTCCAATCTCCTGCCACCGCCAACTCGAGCGGTCCGACCTCCGCGGCCGCAACAACACAAGCAGCTGCGGTCGGACCGGTCATCTGGGAAGACAACTTCGACGGCGCCGCCGGTACGCCGCCCGACGCCGGCAAATGGCGCTACGACATCGGCGGCTCCGGCTGGGGCAACGACGAGCGGGAGTACTACACCAACAGCACGCGCAACTCCGCCAAGGACGGCAACGGCAACCTGGTGATCACCGCGCGCCAGGAAAGCGGCGGGTACACCTGCCACTACGGTCCCTGCCAGTACACCTCCGCGCGGCTGCTCACGGCGGCCACCTTCACCCAGAAGTACGGCCGCTTCGAAGCACGGATGAAGCTGCCCCGTACGCAAGGCCTGTGGCCGGCCTTCTGGATGCTGGGTGACGGTGGAGCCGGCTGGCCGAACAACGGCGAGCTCGACATCATGGAGAACATCGGCCGCGAGCCAAGCACCGTCCACGGCACGATCCACGGTCCGGGCTACTCCGGCGCAGGCGGCATCGGCGCGGGCTACACGCTGCCGAACGGCCAGCAGTTCGCCGACGGTTTCCACACCTTCACCGTCGACTGGGAGCCGAACTCGATCACCTGGTACGTCGACGGCATCCAGTACTCGCACAAGACCCCGGCTGACATCAACGGCAATACCTGGGTCTACGACCACCCGTTCTTCATGATCTTGAACGTCGCCGTGGGCGGCTACTGGCCGGGCTACCCCGACGGCAGCACGGTGATGCCGCAGACGATGACCGTCGACTACGTCCGCGTCTCCAGCCTCACCCCCGGCAGTGGCAGCGGTGGCCAGATCACCGGCCTGGCCGGCAAGTGTGTCGACGTCGCGGGCGCGAATCCCGCTGACGGCACGACAGTCCAGCTCTACGACTGCAACGGCACCGCCGCGCAGCAGTGGACCCGCCCGGGCGACGGCACCATCCGGGCCCTCGGCAAGTGCCTCGACGTCAACGCAGGTTCAACCGCCGACGGTGCCAAGACCCAACTCTGGACCTGTAACGGCACCGGCGCCCAGCAATGGACCTACACGAGCGGCAAAGATCTCGTCAATCCACAGGCCAACAAGTGCCTAGATGTCACCGGCAACAACTCCGCCAACGCCACCCCGCTCCAGCTCTGGACCTGCACCGGCGCCGCCAACCA
>JAWWPC010000049.1:0-9730 GCA_033851055.1 Kribbellaceae bacterium
CTGGCACCTGCTCGGCGGCGGCGACAGCCGGCTGATGAACCAGATCATTGCCAAGGTCAACGACCTCAACCCGACCGCCCGGGTGAACCAGACCGTGCTGGCCTGGGGCGATCCCTACTACACCAAGGCTCAGCCTCATCGAAATCGGCAGGGTCAGACTCGATCAGGAGGAAGCCGGGCGTCTGGCCGACACGTACCGGCTGCCGAGACAAGACCGAGTCGCGCTGCTGGAGCTGACCGAGCTTGCCGGCATTCGATCCTTGGCAGACGAGTTGACCTGGGTTACATCCCACAAAGTTCCGCAAGACCGCGGCGACCATCCTCGACGACGACGGACACTCCGCGAGGCAAGTCGCTGACCAGTTGGGGCACTCGCGCACCAGCACGACGCTGGACGACTACATCGGCCGCAAGGTCAGGAACCCCGCGGCCGCCAAAGCCCTCGGGGACGCGCTACGGCACATCCATGAGGACGGCCGCCAAGCGCCGGAAGGTCCTGCGAACTAGCGACGAATCTCGAGGCCAAAATGGGCAACAGTGGAGTAAGTGTTGAGTTCGGACCCTGAAGTTCATCACTCCAGAGGCATATTGCCTGGTCAGAGAGCCGACGAGGGGACTCGAACCCCTAACCACCGCTTTACAAGAGCGGTGCGCTGCCAGTTGCGCCACGTCGGCGAGTGCCCGCCCATCTTAAGGGATCCCCCGCTCGGTCCAGCGCCAAGCCCGCCCACACCTAATCGGACGATGGAACGGCGGCCAGGTCGGCGATCGGGCGGCGTAAGGAGCGAGCGCCCGGTACGGCGATCAGGGCCACCACGGCCATCACCAGGAACGCCAGCAGCGGGCGGTCCACGAGGAGCCCGACGGCTACTGCGGTCAGCAGTCCGCCCAGGTTGCCCGCCATCCAGATCAACCCAGCGCCCGTTCCCTCGGCCTCGCCGGTACGACGTTCCACTAGCTCCAGAACAATCGGCAGAGCAGGCAGGAGTAGGAATCCGATCACCGTGATCGCCACAAACCCGACCACCACGCCCGGCAGCAACGCCAGCGCCGTACAGGCCAGTGCGGTGACGACAAGGCTCGCCACGAGCAGGGAAGACTCGGCGCGGTGGCGGACCACGATGACGGGGACTACGGCGCTGCCGACGACGCCTGCGACCACGTTGACCAACAGGATCGTGCTGGCGGTTCCGCCGCTCACCCCTGCCGGCTCCAGCAACGCCTGGGCGAATGTAGTCATCGCGACGAAAACGCCGAACGGGAAGATCGCCAGCAGACACAGCCGCCGGATCAACGGATCACCCCAGGCCACTTGCAGCGCACCGCGGTCAGGCCGTCGTCGCTCCACCCTGTGCTCCCCTGGCTTTCGCAGCGCCACGAGCAGCACCACGGCGGCCAGTACGGAGAACACGGCCGTCACGGCCAGCAGTGTCGGCAACTGGTCGCCATCAGCCAGTACGGCGGCCAGCAGGAAGGCAATCACCATCCCCGCAAAGATGCTGGCGGTACCAGCGGCGATACCCGTCGGGCGGTCCTTCTCTGCCAGATAGCGGCCGGTGATGCCAGTGACCGCGTTGAGCACCAGCGGTTGGGCCACCGAGGCGACGATCTGGCCGATCAGCAGCCAGCTGTAGTCGTCGCCGATCAGCCGCAGTACAGCACCGATGGCCGTCAGCACAGCGCCGACCAAGAGTCCACTGCGGAACCAGCGGTCGAGGATAAGGCCGGCCGGGATCGCCAGTACGACGTACAGCAGTGGGAAGACCTGGGCGAGCCAGCCGATCGCGTTCTCGGAGACGTCGTACCGCTCGGCCGCGACTGTGGTGACACCGGCGAAGTTGAGCCAGACCAGCTGCGTCGCCGCACCGACCAGCGCGAACGCGAAGATCACCGACCACCGACTGCGCAACCCCGCCACCACACCCTGCTGCACCTTCGCCATGGCGAGTCCTCCCGGCCCAGACAATCCTTACCGAACAGTAGGCGAAGCTGCGGCCTACTGTCCTGAGTCGGAAATTCCCTTTACGAACTTCCGACTCCTGACACTAGGACTCGATCAGTTCGACGGTAGCGGCGTGGCGCTGCGCGAGGTCGTGGTAGACGGCCGCGTTGTGCTCAACGAAGAGCCTGGCGTTGCCCTCCAGCGGGACGATCTTTTTCGCCGGACTGCCGATCGCCACCGACTCCGGCGGAATCACCGAGCCGGGAGTGACGGTCGCGCCGGCTGCGACCAGCGAACGCTCACCGACCATGGCGCCGTCGAGGACGATCGCACCGTTGCCGATCAGGGCCTGCTCGCCGACGATGCAGTCGTGGACCAGGCACTGATGGCCGACCGTGACGTTGCGGCCGATCTCGCAGACGCCGTCGCCGACGTGGATGACCGAGTTGTCCTGGATGTTCGCGCCCTCGCGGATGATGATCCGGCCGAGGTCGGCGCGGATCACCACGCCGTACCAGATCGAGGCGCCCTTCTCGACGGTCACGTCGCCGACCAGGGTGGCGGTCGGCGCGATCCAGGCTTGCGGATGGACGGTGGGGCTGACGCCCTCAAACGAAAACAGCGGCATGCCGGGAATGCTAGTGTCACGCGACTGATCGCACCTTTCTGACCAGTACGGCGCCCAGCAGGGTGACGGCGGCAGCCAGACCGTAGAGCACGGGATAGCCGCCTAACACTTTCACCACAGGTGCTGCGATGGCCGGAGCGATCACCTGCGGCAGGGAGTTCGCGATGTTGATGACGCCGAGGTCCTTCGCCCGATCGCGCGCACTCGGCAGGACCTCGGTGAGCAAGGCGAAGTCCACCGACAGGTAGACGCCGAATCCGGCGCCGAGGATCACCGCGCCGACGATTGCGCCAGTCCACGTAGGCCACAGAGCCAGCACCGCCGCGGCCACAGCCATCACCACACCCGAACTGGTGACGAACACCTTCCGACGAGCCACCCGGTCGGACCAGCTGCCCGAGGTCACGGCTGTCAGGACCACGCAGAGGCTGTAGATCGCGGTGAGAACCAGCACGCCGGTATCGGGATCGCCGTACTGGACCGCGTCCTGGAGGTAGTAGAAGAGGTAGAGCGTGCCGAGTCCGTTGCCCAGGTTCAGCAGGAAGCGGGTGAGCCAGGCCCAGCCGAAGTCGGGATAACGCCGTGGGCTGACCCAGAACGACGCCAAGAACTCTCGCCAGACCAGCGGAGGCCGCTCGTCAACTCGGAGCGGCTCATCGTCACTTCCGATCAGATAGGGAGCCACCGACAACAAGAGGAACACGGCACAGGCGACGTAACCCACGCCGATTCCTCCGACGGCGGTGGCCAGGCCGACACCGACCAGCGCGCCGAGCGTCTGAGCGAGTGCAACCCAACCGCCGACCGCACCACGTTGCAACCGAGGCACGCGGTCCGGGATCGCCGCAGTGATTGCCGCCAGCAACGCGTTGCAGAACAGTTGCACCAGGCACCAACCGAGCAACATCCAGGCCACCTGGCCGGCACCCGCCAGCACCAACAGACCGATCGCACCACCGACAGCACCTGCCAGAACCCATGGCACCCGACGGCCGAAGCGCGAGGTTGTCCGGTCCGAAAGCGCGCCGAACAAGGGATTCGCGACCACCGAGACGGCCGCGCCGACCCCGGTCACCAGACCGAAGACGAACTCCTTGTTGCCCGGCGCAACTACATCGGACTGCTTTGCCAGCAGCACCTGGATCGGCCCGAGCCAGGCGGCGAAAACTCCGACGTTGGCAAGCACCACTGCCGCGGTCCAACGCCGGCGCACCGCGACGACCGGCTCGTCCAGCGCCGAGTGAGACGCCGATCGTGGCACCGGCTGAGGCACCGCGGCGGACATCAGCGACTCTTGGCGATCAGCTCGCGATACCAGTCGTACGACGCCTTGGGCGTGCGCGCCTGGCTCTCGAAGTCGACGTGGACCAGGCCGAACCGCTGCGAGTAGCCCGCCGCCCATTCGAAGTTGTCCAGCAACGACCACTGGAAGTATCCCCGGACGTCGACACCGTCGTCGATGGCCTGCTTGAGTGCTCGTAGGTGACCGTCCAGGTATTCGATCCGCCGCTGGTCCGCCACCACTCCTGCGCTAGAAGGGCCGTCGTTGGTCGCGCAGCCGTTCTCCGTGATGTAGATCGGCGGCAATCGTTCGCCGTACCGGTCCCGGAAGGTGCGGAGGATGTCGCCGAACGCGCCCGGCACCACCGGCCAGTTGAAGTCCGTCTTCGGATAGCCTTCGACCTCGCGCGGCTCGAACGGCAGGCCTGCCGGCAGGTCGATGCCGTCGGTCGCGCTGGTGTCCGCAACTCCACTGGGAGCACCGACGCGGGCGGGCGCGTAATAGTTGAGGCCGAACCAGTCCAAGGGCGAACTGATCACCGACAGGTCCTGGGCGACAGGGCCCGGCATGGCGGCCGCGAGGTCTTCGTTCGGGTAGCGACCGAGCAGGATCGGGTCGGCGAAGAGCCAGTTGATCAGCGTGTCGTAAACCTCGGCTGCGCCCTGGTCCTCCGGGCTGTCGCTGGCGGGCCAGGTGGGCGCATGGTTGCTGGCGATACCGATGTTCGAAGCACCGCCCGCTCGCAGCGCCTGAACCGCACGGCCATGGGCGAGCAACTGGTGATGCGCCACGGGCAGCGCGTCGAAGAGAAGTTGCTTGCCGGGGGCATGCGCCCCGACGCCGTACCCGAAAAGGGTGATCACCATCGGCTCGTTGATGGTGATCCACAGCGGGACCCGGTCGGCGTACCGGTCCGCGAGGATCGCGGCGTAGTCGGCGAACCGCTCGGTGATGTCCCGGTTCAGCCAGCCACCTTCATCCTCCAGCGCCTGCGGGGTGTCCCAGTGGAACAGCGTCGGTGCGGGTTTGATGCCCTGGGCAAGCAGCTCGTCGATCAGCCGGTCGTAGAAGTCGAGCCCCTCGGCATTGGCCGGGCCGCGGCCGGTCGGTTGGATGCGTGGCCAGGCGAAGGAGAACCGGTACGCGCCGACGCCGAGGTCCGTCATCAACGCGACGTCCTCGGCGTACCGGTGGTAGTGGTCGCAGGCGACCGCACCGGTGTCGCCGCCCACGATCCGGCCCGGCTCGGCGCAGAACGTGTCCCAACTCGAAGCGCCGCGACCACCCTCGGTCACGGCACCCTCGATCTGGTACGCCGACGTCGAGACCCCCCACAGGAAGTCCGGGCCGAAGAGCAACGGGTCAGTTGTCATTCGCATCATCCTCACCAGGTCCCGCGGCCGGCGTGTCCTGCGGACGCGGCGGCTCCACCTTGCGCACGATCACCGCGGTGCCGTAGGCGGCCACCTCGCTCATCGTCTGGGCGATCTCGTTGCAGTCGAAGCGCATCGCGAGGATGGCGTTCGCGCCCATCTGCTGGGCCATCTGGCACATCCGCATGACCGCGACGTGCCGCGACTCGGCCAGCATCTGGGTGTACTCCGGCACCTCACCACCGCCCAGCGAGCGGAAGCTGGCGGTGAAGTTCGAGCCGAAGTCGCGGCTCCGCACGGTAAGGCCGAAGACTTCGCCGAACACCTTGTCCGCCTCGTAGCCGGGCAGGTCGTTCATGGTGGAGACCAGCACCGGGTACGGCGAGCCCTGCGGCGCCACGTGCGGCACGTTCGACTGCTGGACCGGCTGATATCCACCGGGCGCCTGACCGTAGGCGGGCTGGGCATAGCCCTGCGGGGGAGCCTGCGGCGGCGGGCCCTGCTGGTATCCGGGCTGCGGCGCGTAGCCCGGCGGCGGCTGGTACCCCTGCTGCGGTGGGTAGGGCTGGTTCGGGTGCGGGGGATAGTTCTGGTTCATGGGCTCATCTTTCCAGGCACCTGTCGCCGCTCGTGGTTGCTGACGTCATCGCCGCGCCGGGAACTCGATCACCTGCTGGTATGTCGGCCGGTTGACCCAGGCCATCCGGTCCTGGGTGATGCCGCCCATCGGCTGGTGCACGATCTGGTCCGCGCAGAACTGGTCGCCCGCCGTACAGTCCGCGGTTGCCGGATAGGTCGCTGCTGCCGGCACCTTGGTCGCCGCAAGCAGGGAGTCGGTCAGCACCGTCCGGCACTCGCTGAGCGAACCGCCGCCGCAGAACGTCACCGGTTGCGGGGTCTTCACCGGGTCACCGAGCACCTTGCGCAGGTCCCGCTGAACGAAACCCCACCATCCGTTCTGGAACGCCGAACCCTGTGCGCTGGGGCGCTCGTCGATTCTCTGCGTGTGGACGAGCGCGTCGTACAACTCTGGCCCGAGCTTGGTGCGGAACTCGGCCGGCACGAGCAGCGGCCACCAGGCGTCGAAGATCCGGATCGCGTCGCTGTGGTCGTAGGTCTTGATGCTGGAACTGGCCGTCTTCCGATGCCCGCCGGCCGCGCGCCAGGCCTCCAGTTTGGTGATCGCGTCCGCGACGGCAGGATCGGTGACTGGCGCGCTCTTCAGAACCCGGATCAGGTAAGGCAGCACCTGGTCCGCGCGGAGGTCGACGGTGGCCGCATCCTCCATCACCTCCACGAGCTTGCCGCGGGTGAACTTCTGGCCGGACCCGATCACGGCCTTGATCCGGTCGTCGAGCGGCTGGCTGCGGTAGACCGAGTTGTAGCCGAAGTAGCCGTCAGCCGCGGAGAAGCCCGGTGCCTGCTTGTTATTCCAACTGGTCAGGTAGTCCTGGTTGATCACCTGCGGGTGTTGCGCGGCCGGCGTGTAGGTGGCCCGGTTCGTATCCGGGTTCCAGCCCTGCCACTCGTACGTCGACCAGGTCGGCAGGTTCGGGTCGGCACCCGTTGGACGCACCGGGTTGTCGCCCGAGTTGAAGTACGCGATGTCGTTCTTGTCCGTGTAGAACCAGTTGAACGTGTAGCCGATGTAGCTCGCGGCCTTCTGGAAATCCTGGGCAGAGTGGATCGCGTCGGGGTCGTTGAACAGCATGAAGCCGAGGGCGGAACCAGCTTCATTCCCGTACGTCGACCGGTTCTTCGTGAAGAGGACGGGCTTGCCGCCGACAGTGCCACGGTGGCTCACAATGCCGAACTTGGTGCGCTGGGCAACCAATGTGTATGACCCGGGCGGTTCTGACGAACCAAGACTGGTGTACCACGCGTTGTGGCGCTCGAGCTTCTCGATCGGCAGGCACTGGCCGCGGAACACGTAGTGGGTCGAGGCCTTGGTCGGCGCACTACCGTCCGGATCGCACAGCGGAACGGCGTACGTGTCGGTGATGTCCTGGCCGGCCGAGGTAGCGCTCCAGGAGTAGTCAGCGCCGCGGCCGATCAGCGTGTAGAAGTTCAGGCCGGCGAAGGCGACACCACGAGTGCTGACGCCGGGTCCTTGGAGCTCCTGGCGCAACAGCAACTGCGGCGCGAAGTAGCTGGTCTGCGGACCGTAGACCGCGACCGCGTTGCCGCTGTCTGTGTACTTGCCGGACACCATGAGCGCGTTCGACATGCCCCGGGGGCCAAAGCCTTCCGGGAACACGCCGCCGTCGAAGATGCCCCGCAGCGATTCCTTGCCCCGGGCCTTCTTCGGTGGCTTCACGTTGTCGCTGCTCTTCGGCTCCGGCGACACAGCCGTCGTCTTGGTCGCCGAGCTGGTCTGGTCGACCACGACCGGCTCCGGCGTCACCGAGCCACGATCCGGCAGCGCGCGCCCCGCCGGATTGGCAGCGGTGATGCCATAAGGGAAGGTCGCGCCGTTGTGAACCGTCGTAGGAGCTTCGGGGTCGTTCTGTGAGCGGAATGCCTCCCACACCTTGGTGCCCTGGGCAACGCCGTACTTCGCCTGCGCCTCGAGCAGCGCGAGCGCGGATGCCATCTCGCCACCGCCGCCGGTCCCGAAAATGCCCGCTACCACCGCGGCTGTGGCGATCACATCGGTCACCTTCCAGTGCTGCGGCGTCGGCAGTCCGAGCGCGACGTACTCGCCGGGATAGGCGATACCCACGGTGTCGATGTAGTGGTTGACGCCATCCACCCAGGCCTGCACGTCGTGCTGCATCTTGACGCCTTCGGCGCCGTACAGCTCGTCGGCACTGTCGAACTGCGTCTGTAGATCGGCCTCCGTGTACGGCGCGGTGCTCCAGAGCTGCTGCTCGAACTCCCGGTTGGCCGCGGCACCACCCGCAAAAGGTGTGAGCTGGCCGCGGCCGAGATGCCGGAACACGTCCATCACGAACAGCCGGTCCTGCGCCCCCGCATAGCCGGCGCCGAACATGGTGCCCTCGCGGGTGGTGCCGGTGATGTGCGGGATGCCGCGGGACTTGTCGCGCACGATCGTGACGTCCGCGCGCGGCTTGAAAGTGCTGGCCACATCGTTTGCAGCGACGCCGAAGGAGGAGTCGTCGAAGTACGGGTCGAGCTGGTCGTCGGTGATGCCCCGGGAGTTCCAGACGAGATTCTCGTACGGCTTCAGCGTGTCACTGAAGTGGGCCGGCCGGGTCCCGAATCCCTTGAAAAGAAGGAGATCCGTGAAGGTCGCGTTTCCGTTCTGCCCTGGCGGCACGATGTCGGCACATTGCCCACCGCAGTAGTCCGCGGGTGTCGCCGCTTGAACAGCCTGGCTGGCTTGGGTGGGGGCGGCGAGACCGGCAGCCAGTACGGCGCCGGTGGCGATTACCGCGGCCGTCGTACGGGCAGCCCGGGCGGGCGCGATCGCCGTACGGCTCGTTCGGTTGATTCGGTTGGTTCGGTTGGTTCGGTTGTGAGCACGGAATGCTGGGCGGCGCAGTCGCGTCACTGGAGTCCTCCCTCGAAGCATCGATCAGGTGATGAACGGCAGGAATCGTCCCGACCGACAATGACCTACCTCTGGCCTCAGGTCAATCGCGAGCACCCATCGGTACGCCGCTCAGGTAGGCGGCGGACCGATGAGTCTTCAGTCGGATATGGGCTGCGATCAGCGCAGTGATCTGAACGCTGCCCGGATCTCCTTGCTGAAGAGTTCCGGCTCTTCCCATGCTGCGAAGTGACCGCCCTTGTCGACCTTGTTGAAGTAGATGAGCTTGTGATAACTGCGCTCGGCCCAGCTTCGGCGCCTGGTAGATCTCACCGGGAAAGACGGTTATGGCGGCGGGGATGGAGATGCAGGGCTCCCGCAAAGTCGTTGATCAGCAGGCGTCGGTCCGACAGGTTGCAACCGACAGTCAGTTGGTAGCACCACGGGTGCAGGGCGGGGGTCGAGCTCGAATTCTGTAGATCGGAATCGATATGACATATCTATTCCGATCTACAGATTTCGGCTCCGGCCCCAGCAGCAGGGCCCCCGGCAAGGGTTGTTGATCAGCGGGTCTTGAGGGTCTGCAGCGGTCGAGGTCGTTGAGCGTGGTGTCGCAGCGCGGTAGTGAAGTCGGCGGCGCGCCGGTGAGGTGCAGGATGCCGGCCAATTTCAACGTCTTGCCGTCGACCGCGACCAGGCTCCGCCCGCCTGCCGGCGGTGTGGTGCGTTGCCGGGCTCAGGCCCCCAGCGATACCCAGTCACACCGGTGCGCCGCCCACCCCTCAGCATCGTGAGCACGACCTTGCCGCCCCCTGGATGGAGCCGTCCGCGGCATTGAAGTTGTTCTCGGCGTTCTCCCAGTAGAGCTGAGCGGAAGAGACCGCGCTGTTGGTGACCCATGTGGGATCGGTGAGCGGCCCGATGACCTTCTGCAGGTCCAGCACCGAGCCCGGTCAGCTATGGATCATGATCAGCGGCAGGGCGTTCGCGTGACGAGAGCGGACGTGCGTGA
>JAWWPC010000097.1:0-30239 GCA_033851055.1 Kribbellaceae bacterium
GTGCGCGCCCGGGCGACGGCTCGAGCCGGGGAGGTCGGTCTGCCGATCCGCCATGCGTTGAGATAGGGCTGCGGGGCAACGGCCCCCCGCCGGATCCACCATTTACCGGCGGCTGTCGGCCAACTGATGCCGAAGTGCAGGTGAGCTGGCGTGTTGCGCGCGCTTCCAGTCTTGCCGGTCAGGCCGAGCACCTGCCCGGCATGGACCTGCAAGCCAGGGCGGAGGAGGGCGTTCACCGCCGACAAGTGAGATCCGTAGTAGCGAACACCGTCTACGCCGATCACGGACACGGACAGGCCGCCGCGATCCCGTCCGACATTGGTCCGGGAATTCCAGAGGTCGACGCGGGACACCTCATCGATCCGGCCGTCGACTGGTGAGACGAACCGGCAGCCGACGTGGGTGAAGATGTCTGCCGCCGGGTAGTCGTGATGAGCCCGGGACGCTGTCGCGTGGCATCCACCCACGGGGAAGACGTATTTGTTCTTCTTCTGGAGCGTCGGAGTGTTCTGGTTCTGGAGCGTCGGAGTGGCGGTCGGCCGAGGTGATACGGCAGTTGTCTTCGGCATCGGCGCGCGTGTCGTGGTTGAGGGCCGGATCGTGGCCGTGTGTCCGGCAGCGACGGTGAAGGTCGGGTCGGCGACAGCGGCTCCCACTAGTGGTTCTGGCGTCTGCGTGAGCCCGTCGGTCGAGGCGAGCACGGCCAGGCCGGCGGCCGTCACGAATGCAGCCATCGCCAAGAACACGAGCCCGAGCCGCTGCCTCATTGGTACCAGAAAATGTTGACGGCAGCGGTCAAGTACACGACCTCGCAAGGGGTGTCGTTGCTGTCGGCGTCCAGGCGGGCCGGCATACCGGTGAGCCACCAGTTGGCCCTCGTCGAACGGATCATCGCCACCCACGCCATTGAAGCCCTGTTATCCCTGGTTGTCCACGGCAACGGAGGCGGGAGGGCCGGCGGTGAGAAGGACGGTTCATCGGATCAACCCCTGATCAACATCTTCGCGTCATCAGGAAAGGCGATGATTCCGCCGGATTCCGCCATCCGAGAGGACCCACGATGGGACACACCCCCGACCACAGCCACGACCATTCGCACGGTCCCGGCACCGAGCACGGCCATGGACACGGACACGGACACGGACATGGCCACGATCACGACCATCACCACCCGAACACCGAGCTGGACGCGTCCACCCTGGCCGCGCTCAACACGTCGATCCCGGACAGCGATCTCTCGCCGACCCAGGTGTCCCGCCGGTCGCTGCTGCGCTCCGCCGGCATCCTCGGTGGTACCGCTGCCCTTGCTGTCACCGGTGCCCAGGCTGCAGCCGCAGCCGCGCCGAAGGCCTCCGGATCGTGGCTCTTCGCGCAGAGCAAGCGGCCCGAGGTCTGGCTGACAGGTGACCACCACATCCATACCCAGCACAGCTCCGACGGCATGTACCGGGTGATCGACCAAGCCAGGCATGCGGCCGCGTTCGGCCTGGATTGGCTGGTGATCACCGACCACGGCGGCGCGACGCATGCGCGGATCGGGGTGGACCTGGTCAACCCGGACATTAAGGCCGCCCGTGTCGAGCTGAAGAACACCTTGATCTTCCAGGGCTTCGAGTGGAACATCCCGGCCGCCGAGCATGGCACCATCTTCGTCGCGCCCGGCCCTCACGAGGTCGAGGTGCTGAAGCAGTTCGAGACCGACTACGACGGCGGCGTCAAGAACGCCGGGGGCAATACCCCGGTGAACGAGGCCCTCGCGGTCTCCGGCATCCAGTGGCTCGGCAAGCAGGTCGACCGCCGCCAGGTGGACGACGCCCTGTTCCTGGCGAACCACCCGGCCCGCAACGGCATCGACAGCCCGCACGAGATCCGCAACTGGCGCGACGCCGACCCGCGGATCGCCGTCGGGTTCGAGGGTGCTCCGGGCCATCAGGCCGGCGGCCTGCCGAAGGGCATCGGCGTGGCCGGTGCGCGCGGCCTGTACGGCAACGCGCCTGGCGCCAATTCGTTCCCCGGCTACCCGGCCGAGAGCTACCGGACCTGGGGCGGCTTCGACTGGATGACCGCCACCGTCGGCGGCCTCTGGGACAGCATGCTTGCCGAGGGCAAACCGTGGTGGATCAGCGCGAACTCCGACTCGCACGTGAACTGGAACGAGACGTCGCGCCGCCCGGACGGCTCCACCCAGGCCCAGTTCGACCGCGACGGCCGGTACGGCGCGCCGGTCTACGGGAACCAGGTGAACGCGCTCGCGAGCGACTTCTGGCCGGGCTTCTACAGCCGGACCCACGTCGGCGCGGACCAGCGCAGCTACCTCGCCGTGATGGAAGGGATGCGAGCCGGCCGGATGTGGGTGGACCACGGTGCGCTGGTCCGGGGCGTCGAAGTCGAGGTCCGCGAGGTTGGCAAGCGGTACGGTGAGCCCCTCGGTGGCGCGCTATCCGTGAAGCAGGGCAAGGCAATCGAGCTGGTAGTCCGGATCACCCCGCAGAACATCCCGAACTGGGCCAACTTCGTGCCCACCTTGAACCGGGTGGATGTGATCAAGGGTGCGGTGAACTTCGCCGGCGTCTCGGACCGGGACACCTTCAAGGCACCGGACACCAAGGTCATCCGGCAGTGGGACACCTCGGGCAAGACGGCGTACTTCGAGCTGGTCCAGCCGCTCGGCCAGGCCGGGGAGCCGTTCTATGTCCGGGTCCGCGGCACCGACGGCAACCGCAGCCAGCCGGGCTACCTCGGCGCGGCCATCGATCCGCAGGGCCCGCAGCTTGATGTGGTCGGTGATGCCGACCCGTGGGCCGACCTGTGGTTCTACACGAACCCGATCTGGGTTCTGCCGAAATAGTGATCATCTCCGTCGACGCGGACAGCCGGGACACCGGCGAGGCTGAGCACCTGCTCCACGAGCTGCTCGGCCCCGTTGGCCCGCTGGCCCAGGTCGCTGTCGGGCCGGTCGTCGCCTGCACCCACGTGGTGGCGGGCGGCGACCGCCCGCACCTCGCTGTCTCGATCAGTACGCCGGAGAGCCGGCCGGACAGCAAGGTCATCGATCGGTTCGGCAAGTGGGCCTCCGACCGCGGCGCGGGATCGGCCATCTCCCGGCCCGGTGCTTCCGAACCGTTGCTGGCCGGCCCGAGCCGACTCGTCCGCGGTGCCTACGTAGCCTCGGTCGAAGCCGCACTCGGTACGGCGGGCCGGTTGGCCCGGTTCCCTGGACAGGAGAACGCCCGCGGGATCCTCCGGGCCAGTGACCTGCGTAAACGCTGCGGGATCGACCTGGTCGAGCCCCTCGGCGGCCTTCCGATCGACGATGACTCGCTGGTCGACACGCTCGACTTCGTCCGCCCGATCCGCCGGGCTGGCCAGGTGGTGCTCCTGGTCCAGCCGGCCGCCGGCGGCGTACTGATCCCGTTCGAGGTCGAGCATCAGCAGAAATGTTGCGCCGACCACTGACGACCTGCCTGGCGCTGGGAGAGCGCGCCAAATCTGTATCGGTGATCCCATGTAATATCGCGGATCACCGATACGATTTCGGCGAGCAACCTTGTGTCGCGTGGATGCTGGTTCCTTGACGTCGGCGCCCACGTGGGCACCTCGCGGCACTCATTGCCGCTCGTCCCAGCAGCCCGCGGCCTGCAGGACTTCCGGCAACGACTCGCTGTGGATGACGCCGAGACGTTGGGTGCAGCGGGTCAGCGCGACGTACAGATCGCGCAGGCCGCGCGGCGACTCGGTCATGATGCCGTCCGGGTCGAGGACCAGGACCGAGTCGAACTCCAGCCCTTTCGCCCCGGTCGCGGTGAGCACGGTGACCTCGGGCAGGTCGCCGACCGCCTCCTGGACCAGTTCGAGCCGGTGCCGCGAGGTGATCACCCCGACCAGCCCGTGACCGCCGTCCACCTCGTCCCTGACGACCTTGCCCAGGTACGCAGCCTGGTCCGCAGGCGGGACTTCCTCGTGCCACGGCCGTACGCCGGTGGAGCGAACCGAGCGAGGTGGCTCGGCCGTGGGATCGACGGTCTTGAGCAGGTGCGCGGCCAGCTCCATCACCTCGGCCGGGGTGCGGTAGTTCACCGTCAGCTCCGCAAGCCGCCACCGGTCGCCGAAGGACGACGCGAGGGCCTGCTGCCAGCTGGTACCACCACCGACAGCGCCGGTCTGGGCTACATCGCCGACCAGGGTCATCGAGCGGAGCGGGCAGCGCCGCGCGACCGCCCGCCAAGCGATCGGTGACAACTCCTGCGCCTCGTCCACGATCACGTGGCCGTAGGTCCATTGCCGGTCGGCGCCGGCTCGTTCCGTGAGGGTGCGGTCGTCGTCCGCCTCGTACCGCTCGGCCAGTGCCTCGGCATCCAGGATGTCCTTCGCGGTCAGGACCTCGGACTCCTCGTCCTCGTCGAAGTCGGTCGACCCCGATCCCGCCAGTACGTCGAGCGAACCCTGGGCGTATGCGATCGCCCGGGCCTGCGCAGCCCGCTCCCGAGCCGCGTCCTGGTCGTCCTTGCCGAGCAGTTCGGCTGCCTCGTCCAGCAGTGGGACATCCGCCGGGCTCCAGTCGTCGCCGTACCGGAGCAGGTGTTCGCGGTCGAGCGAGCTGAGCTGCGGGGCGGCAGAAGCGAGCCGCTCCTCGTCGCCGTACAGGTCGACCAGCAGGCGTTGCGGGCTGAGCATCGGCCAGAGCTGGTCGAGCAGCGCTTGGACTGCCGGCTCGGCGAGGATCTCCTTGCGCAGTTCCGCCAGGTCGTACTCGTCCAGCAGGTTCTCGCCACCGAGCGGGTCGGCGCCGATGATGTCGGCGTACTGGCGGGTCAGAGTGGCGATGATGTCGCGAAGGAAGAACGGGCGGGCCAGGTTGTGCTGCAACTGGCGGCCGCGGGCCCGGCTCCGGGTCTCCTCGCAAGTCTCCGGGTCGAGGCGCAGCACGGTCCGCTCGACCTTCACCTCGACCGGCTCAGCAGGAACCCACTGCCGGTCCGAGACGGCGGTCGCGATCACCTCGGCCATCACCGCCCGGCCCTTGACCTCGGCTACCTCCGCGGGCTCCGGTCGGGTGGCGGTCAGTCCGGGGTACAGCTCGGCGATGGTGACGAGGCGGACGCCGTCCTCGCCGAGTGACGGCAACACCTGGCCGATGAACTTCAGGAACGTCGGATTCGGCCCGACGACGAGAATTCCGCGCTTTTCGAGTTGGGCCCGATGCGTATAGAGCAGGAAAGCAGCACGATGCAGGGCGATCGCGGTCTTGCCGGTGCCGGGACCACCCTGGACCACCAGGATGCCGGGCAGGTCCGACCGGATGATCCGGTCCTGGTCGGCTTGGATGGTCCGCACGATCGAGTCCATCGTGCCGGTCCGCCGTGCCTCCAACGCGCTGAGCAGCACAGCCCCGCCGACGACTCCGCTGCCAGGCTGGGAGGCGCCATCGGCGGACCGGTCCAGGTCGAGCTGCTCGTCCTGGACGTCGACCACTTGGCGCAGCCGGGTCTGGATGTGCCGGCGCCGGACCACCCCGTGGTTCGCCACTGCCGTCGCGACGTAGAACGGCCGGGCGGCGGGGGCGCGCCAGTCCACCAGGAGCGGTTCGTAGTCCTCGTCGGACAGCCCGATCCGGCCGATGTGCAGGATCTCACCCTGGTCGTCGTCGAGCCGGCCGAAGCACAGACCCTCCTCGGCCGCGTCGAGCCTGGCCAACCGCGCGCTCAGGTCCCGGATCCTGCCGTCACGCTGGTGCAGGGCCTGGTGGTTGCGGGTATCGGCCACCTGTTGCTCTTGCCGGCGGCCCTCAGTCCGATCGCGCAAGCGGTCGAGCGCCTCGTAGAAAATGTTCAGGTAAACCTGTTCTGCCTGGACCGGATTCAGCAATTCCAACTCCACGTGCTAAACTGCGCCTCGTCGGTTCCCGGGAGTTGCGAGTATTTTTCCCTGGTTGTAGCCACAAATCCTCAACTTTATCGCATTTCGCACTTTGCTACGCCCGGCCGAGCGGGCACCATCTGTGAACATGACGGCTCACTACATTGTCCCGCCGTACCTGATCGAACACCTCGAGCGGACCGCGCCCGACCCGAACCTCCGCGCTCGGTACCGCCAGGCGCTTCAGCACGACGCCGTGCTCCGACCCCGCCCAGCCGCCACTCGGCGAGCGACCCAGGAAGCGCAGCAGGCGCCGGCCGCCGGATCGCCGAAACGCGAGGTGTGCGACGCCGAGAACGGTACCGATCTGCCCGGCCGCCAGGTCCGCGCGGAAGGCGAGCAGCCGGTGCAGGACGCCGCCGTCAACGAGGCGTACGACGGGACCGGCGCCACCTGGAAGATGTTCAAGGAGTGCTTCGGCCGCGACTCCGTCGACAACGCCGGACTGCCGCTCATTTCCAGCGTGCACTACGACCGCGACTACGCAAACGCCTTCTGGGACGGCTCCCAGATGGTCTTCGGCGACGGCGACGGCGCGATCTTCAAGGGCTTCACCAGCTCGATCGACGTGACCGGCCACGAGCTGACCCACGGCGTCACCCAGCACACCGCGAACCTGGCCTACGAGGGCCAGTCGGGTGCGCTGAACGAGAGCATCTCCGACGTCTTCGGCTCGCTCGCCAAGCAGCACCACCTGGGCCAAACTGCCGCGGAGGCCGACTGGGTGATCGGCGCCGACCTGTTCCAGCCAGGCGTGAACGGTATCGGTCTGCGCTCGATGAAGGCACCCGGCACCGCGTACGACGATCCGCGGCTCGGCAAGGACCCGCAACCCGCGCACATGGACGACTTCGTCACCACCACCGAGGACAGCGGTGGCGTCCACATCAACTCGGGCATCCCCAACCGGGCGTTCTATCTGGCTGCCATCGAGCTGGGCGGCAACGCGTACGGCGACCCGGGCAAGATCTGGTACCAGGCACTCACGTCCGGCCGGCTGAACGCGAACGCGACCTTCGCGGACTTCGCCCAGGCGACACGGGACGCGGCCACCGAGCTGTACGGCGCGAATTCCGGCCAACTGGCCGCGGTGACGAAGGCCTGGCAGCAGGTGGGTGTCGAGCCGGTCCAGCAGCCCCTCGAATCCGCTGATCTGATGCGGGCGGCCAATCTCGCCCTCGATCCCAGCCGTCTGCCGGCGCCTTCCCCGCCAACCCAGGCCGGCGGCCCGGGCGCCGTACCAGCCGTCGTACCGGATCAGGGCGCTCGCGAGTCGAGACCTGGCCCGGGCCACGGCGACCGGCCCGGCATGGACCGCTGACAACCCACCACCCAAGGGACAGAAGGCGATGGCAGTTCCCGGACAGAAAATCCCTACCGATGCCCCGGCGGATCTGGCCCGGACCGAGTTGTTCTCGATCGACGCTTACCTGCGCGATTTCGAGGCCGCGGTCGAGGAGGTCGACGCGGACCAGGGCCGCGTCCTGCTCGGCCGTACGGCGTTCTATCCGGGTGGCGGCGGTCAGCCGTACGACCTGGGCACGCTGCGGTGGGGTGACGGCGAGGCTGTGGTCACCCGGGTCGGCCGGGACAAGGGGCGAATCTGGCACTGGCTGGACGCCGACGAACTGCCGGCCGCCGGCACAGACGTGCACGGTGAGCTCGACTGGGAACGGCGGCACCTGACGATGCGGACCCACACCGCGCTGCACATCCTCTGCGGGGTGATGTGGGCGGACCACGGCGTGGCGGTGACGGGCGGCAACATGGACCCGGGCAAGGGCAGGCTGGACTTCCCGCTGGAGTCGATGTCAGCGGAGTTCGGCCGCCAGGTGGAGCGCAGGATCAACGACGAGATCGCCGCCGCGCACGAGATCCTGGTGGAGTTCGTCGGCCGCAAGGTGGCCGACACCGACCATGCGCTGATCCGGACCGCGGCGAACCTGATCCCGCGCGAGATCGACCCGCTCCGGGTGATCGACATCGTCGGGCTGGACAAGCAGGCCGACGGCGGCACGCATGTGCTCAGCACGGCCGAGGTCGGCTCGGTCGTGGTCAGCGGGACCGAGTCCAAGGGCAAGGGCAACAAGCGGGTACGGCTCGAGGTCCGCGACGCTCTGGAATAGGTCGCACCGGGCTGCTGTTGGCTAGAGCGTGTCTGCCGAACGCTTGCCCCTGTCCGTGCTCGATCTCTCGCCAGTGCCGACGGGGAGTAGACCGTCGCAAGCACTCCATGACACGTTGGCGTTGGCGCGGTCCGCTGAGGCGGCCGGGTATCACCGGTATTGGCTGGCCGAGCATCACAACATCCCCAGCGTGGTCAGTTCCACCCCCGAGGTGCTGATCGCCGCGGTCGCCGGCGTGACGTCGACGATCCGGGTTGGCTCGGGCGGCATCATGCTGCCGAACCACTCGCCGCTGAAGGTCGCCGAGACCTTCCGGGTCCTCGCGGGGCTTTACCCCGACCGGATCGACCTGGGTATCGGCCGCGCGCCCGGCACCGACCAGCGCACCGCCCTCGCGCTCCGCCGCAGTCGCGAGGCCCTGACCGCCGACGACTTCCCCGACCAGTACGCCGAGATGCGCGCGTACGCCGAGGGCTTCCCCGCGGGTCATCCGTTCGCGCCGATCTCGGCCCAACCGGACGACGTACCGCTGCCGCCGGTCTGGATCCTCGGCTCCAGCGCGTACGGCGGCCAGGCCGCGGCCTCGCTCGGCACCGGCTTCGCGTACGCGGGGCATTTCGGCAGCCTCGACCCGGCTGGCGTCATCGGCTCATATCGCGAGATGTTCCAGCCCTCGCCGGAGCAGGCCGAGCCGCACGCGATCCTCGCGTTGGCCGCGATCGTCGCCGAGACCGAGGAGCGCGCCCAGGCCCTGGGCCTCGCCAACCAGTTGTCGATCCTGCGGCTGCGATCCGGTCGGCCCGGCCCGATGCCGTCACCTGAGGAGGCCGCGGCTTACCCGTGGTCCGAGGGTGAGCGCGCCGCAGTGGAGGAATGGGCCGGTCTCGTCTCGATCGGTACGCCGGACCAGGTGGCGGCGGATCTCGACCGCCGGGCCCGGGCGGCAGGTGCGGACGAACTGATCATCACCACCTCCATCCACGATTCGGCCGAGCGCAGGCACTCCTACGACCTGCTCGCGTCCGCCTGGGGCCTCAAGCCCCGGTAGTCCCTCTCACGCGCTCGGGATCCGCATCCGGTTTCATCTCGCTTCCTCCGGGTACAGCGACCGCATGAATGGTTCGCCCGCAGCCGACCCGCGCGACCCCGCGGACCCGACCGCTGCGAGAGGATGACGTCACAATCCGGCTACCTCGAGCGGCCGACTCCCAGTAGCCTCGCCGACGTCATCGAGGTCATCCTCGACAAGGGCATCGTCATCGACGCCTATGCCCGGGTATCCCTCATCGGCATCGAGTTGCTGACGATCGACGCCCGCGTCGTTATCGCCAGCGTCGACGCTTACCTCCGATTTGCGGAGGCGACCAACCGGCTCGAGCTCTCTGAGCGTGGGACAACGGTCGTTGATCTGCTTGAGGACGCGGCCGAGAAGGTCTCGGAGAAAGTTGCGAAGAGAGTGGTGGAGGAGAAGGTCAGAGGTGTGATCGACCGCGCGTCCGAGGCGGCGAGTGTCCTGCTCTCGTGGACCCCCGAGAGGGCTCGCACCCTGCTGGAAAGCCTCACGGCGTTCGCGGCGCGAGTGCTCCGCTATGTCGCGGAACGCGCTTCGAGGGTGCCTATCCGTGAGGTCCTGGATCACTTCGGTGTCGCGAGCCGGCAGAAGTTGGACGGTCGGATGTCCAGTTTGGGGTCGTCCCTGCGCAAGATGCCTGGCGCGGCCAACCCGATGCCCGCCGTGGGTGACGACTACGTCATGAAGCCGGAGGACGCGCGCGTGTTCCTCGCGGCGATTCGGGAAATGCGGTCGTGATCGTCGGCTGGCCGCATCGTTTGTGCGTTGTTGATGAACGCGTGATGCTGGTTCCTTGCGCTGGCGGCGCCCAGCCGGGCGCGGCTGGACACCGCCCTTGTTCAAGGATCCAGCATGACGCGACACTGGTCAGGCGGGGACGGCGGCGGAGCTGGTGAGGACACGGTCGACGATGCCGTACTCCTTGGCCTGGTCGGGTGTGAACCAGCTGTCGCGATCGAAGTCGGTCTCGATCCGGTCCAGCGGCTGCCCGGTGCGGTTGCTCAGCAGCCTGGCCAGGTCCTTCTTGGCCAGCAGCATCTGCTCGGCCTGGATCCGGACGTCGGTGGCCGTTCCGCCCATGCCGCCGTGCGGCTGGTGCATCATGATCCGCGCGTGCGGCAGGGCGAAGCGCTTACCCGGGGCTCCGCAGGTAAGTAGCACCTGCCCCATCGACGCGATCAGGCCGATCCCGAAGGTGGCGACGTCGTTGCTGATGAAGTTCATCGTGTCGTAGATGGCCAGGCCGGCCGAGACCGAGCCGCCGGGCGAGTTGATGTAGAGGGAGATGTCCGCGTTCGGGTCCTCGGCGTTCAGCAGGATCAGCTGAGCGCACAGGGCGTTGGCGTTCTCGTCCTTGATCTCCTCGCCGAGTACGAGGATGCGCTGCCAGAGCAGACGCTGGTAGATGTGACCGTCGAGGCCGTTCGGTGGCCGTGTTTCAGTCATGGCTGCAGGCATGGTTTCTCTCATGTCCACCAGCGTCGCTGCCGGATCGTCACGGGACCCGGGAATCTGCCCGTGGCAGATCTGCCCTCCGCAGACTCCCCGAGATGGCACACTCGGTACAGAACGCGCCCACCGAGGAGGACCACGTGTTGCTACGCCAAGTGATCGGGAACGTCTTCCGCCGGCTCCGGCGCGAGCGGGGGATCACCCTGCGCGAGCTGGCCGAGCTGGCCCAGGTGTCGGTGCCCTATTTGTCCGAGATCGAGCGCGGCCGCAAGGAGCCGTCCTCCGAGATCCTGGCCGCGATCTGCCGCGCACTCGGGCTGGAGCTGGCGGATCTGCTCGACGAGGTCCAGTTCGATCTGGCCGCCGCTCGGCCCGCCGTACCGGTGCGTCTGCAGACCACCTCGATCCAGATGATGGAGTCGGCGCCAGTTCGGTCCGTCTCGTCCGGTCCGCAGGCCTACGCTTCGATCGGCTCGTCCCAGACATACGCTCTGGTCGCCTGAGTGCTCTGGTCCTGAGTGCTCTGGTATTCACGCCCGGCTGCCCGCGCTTGGCGATGTGCAGCCGCAGCTGCCGAGGTCCTGGAGTTCCATCGGAGTCTGCCGGAGTATGCACCCACACCGTTGACGGAGCTGCCGTCGCTAGCGGCTGAACTCGGGGTTGGCCGGGTCCTGGTCAAGGACGAGTCACAGCGACTGGGGCTGCCCGCGTTCAAGGCGCTCGGTGCCTGGTGGGCGATCCACCGCACGCTCACGGACCGCGTAGGCGGCTGTAGCTTGGCTGGGGACTTGGCTGAGCAGCTCAAGGCACATCCGGTTGAGCTAGTGACTGCCACAGATGGCAACCACGGTCGTGCTGTCGCCCGAATGGCCCGGCTGCTCGGTATCCCGGCGTTGGTGTTCGTGCCCGACGTAGTGAGCGAGCGCTCTATTGCCGCGATCCGAGCCGAGGGCGCAGCCGTCACCGTTCTACCCGACTCGTACGACGCTGCGCTGGTAGCCGCGGCCGATGCGTCAGCGGAGGAACCGCGCCGGGTGTTGGTGCAGGACTCGGCTTGGCCTGGCTACGAGGTCGTACCGGCTCTGATCGTGGATGGCTACTCGACACTGTTCCGCGAGATCGACAGCCAACTGGAGCTTCTACCGGACCTGGTCGTCGTACCGATGGGTGTCGGCTCTATCGCCCAGGCCGCAGTGACCCACTACCGCAGCGGGCCCGCCGCACCCGCCGTACTTGGGGTGGAGCCGGCACGGGCTGCCTGCGTGACCACCAGCCTGTTGGCCGGGGAGTTGGTCACAGTGAAAACCAGTACGACCGTGATGGCGGGCCTGAACTGCGGTACGGCGTCGAGCCTGGCCTGGGTGGTGCTCCAAGCCGGGCTCGACGCCTCGGTCACGGTCGAGGAAGCCGAGGCTGTCCAGGCCGTTGCGGATCTAGGTGCTCTCGGCATCTCCTCCGGTGCCAGTGGTGCCGCCACCCTTGCTGGCCTACGTGCAGCTCTTGCGGCTGATCCGACCTACCGTGAACCCTTGGGGCTGACTCCGGACAGCACAGTCGTCCTGATCAGTACCGAAGCCGCTCCAGATTAATCCCGGGACCTTGCTCAGTCGGCGGACTCGGCCAGGCGCTTGATCGCGACAAGTCGGGCATCCCACCGGGCGGCGAGCTGGTCCAGCCAGCGGGCGGTCTCCCCGAGCCGGTCCGGGCGGACGGCGTACCGCATTTCCCGGCCTTCCCGCTGGCTGGTGACGAGGCCTGCCTTGCCGAGTATGACCAGATGCTTGACCACGGCCTGCCGGCTGACCGGCAGCTCGACCGCCAGCGTGGTGGCCGTGGCTTCGCCCCGCCGGGCGAGTACGTCGAGGAGTTGGCGGCGGGTCGGATCGGCCAGCGCCACCAGCACTTCCTCGACATTGGTCACGCCGTCTTCTCTGCCGTCCGCTTGAGCTCCTCGATCTTGACCGACCAGCCTCCCGAGTGGCTCGCGTAGCCTGCGCTCGCGACCATGTTGGCCGGGATTGCCAGCTTGGCGAAGCCCGTCTCGACCACCTGCAGCCTGGTGCCGTCGCCCTCGGCGGTGAGGGTGAACTCGACCAGCGTCGAGTTGTCTTCGGTGGCGAGCTCGTCCGGGAAGGCGCTGGCCCAGCGGTAGGAGAAGTACCGCGGCGGGTCCACGTCCACGATCACCGTCGGGAACTTCCCGTACTGACCATGGTCGAGCCGCATCACTCCACCCGGTCGCAAGTCGATCGGGATCGGCTCTCCCTGACAGAACCACTCTCCGACGAATTCGGGCTCGGTCAGGACAGCCCAGACCCGCTCGACGGGTGCGTCGATGCTGATCTCGCGTTCGATCCGGTCCTCGTTCACTGGTGACTCCCTTTGCTCGGCGTTCTTGTTCGTTGGTTGCGTGCAACCCAAGAGTTGCACATCAGGAAGAGTGGTGCAACCCTGAGGTTGCACGAGGAATTTCGGTCGACAGCAGCAGTGGGTGAGCGGCAGGCTCGCGACGTGACCAATGGACAGGCTGGCGGCCCGGAGTTCAGGGCCAGATTCGCGGTCGATGACGGCGAGCTGTCACGACTACACGCGCTTGCCTTCGAAGGGCCGGCGCAGGTCCAGCCCTGGGCTGCGCGGCTGGACCGGCATGCACTCACCTGGATCGGTGCCTTTAGCAACGACCAGCTGATCGGCTTCGTTCAGGTCTGCTGGGACGGCGGAGCGCATGGGTTTCTGCTCGACACTGCCGTCCATCCAGCTCATGGCAGGCAGGGGATCGGGCGTCGGCTTGTGCTAACTGCGGCCGAGGAAGCGAAGGCCGCGGGCTGCGAGTGGTTGCACGTCGATTACGAGCCTCACCTCACCGAGTTCTATCTCGGCGCCTGCGGCTTCGTGCCCACCGAAGCCGGCTTGCTCAAACTCCGCGACTGAACGCGGTCCGGCCGATGATCGCGGCTAGTCGTTCGGTCGATATGCAGGAGATCAGGCAGCGCTCCTTGGCGTCGCCGAGCAGGTCCGCTGTCCAACGAGTGAAGCCGCCATCGCCTAACTCGTCATCGCCGCAACCGATGCCGATCGCTGTACCGGCGTAGTAGCTCGAACCCTTGCTGCGATCCGGCTCCTCGACGAACGGCGCCCGGAGCGCCGGCCGAACTGTGTCGTCGATCCGCTCCCGTACGGCGGTCTGGGCGAAGCTGGTGAAACTGAACTGCGCCTGCTCGCCGAGCACGTCCTGCCAGAAGGTCAGGTGGTCGACCAGCATCTCCGCCTCGACGCGACCGGACCCGGTGTCCCGCGCGCTCGACACCAGCGCGAACAACTGGAAGTGCGCGAACAACCCCGGTCCCTCGACCGCCTGCGCCCGTACTACCCGCTGACACGCGGCCAGATCCACCCGCGCCGCGCCGGCCCGACGGCGTACGGCGGCTTCGAGCGCGAGCTCGTTCGTGGGATCGCTGGCCACCTCGGTGCCGCGGATCGTGCTGACGACCTTGTTCTGGTCCACCGTCGCGACGGCCGAGCAGGTGCCGAGCGGCGCCAATGGCGAGAGCTCGACCCCAGCGAACCGGTCCGGCAGCCGGTCCCACAGCAAAGCCTGAACCTTGACGAGCTCGCGCGGGTCAGCGGTCGACGGCTGGACGAACCGGTCCTGCCGCCAGCGCTGCATCACTCGAGCCGGCGTGACGCTGGCGGCCCGGCTCCGGCTGACGTCAAGCAGCACGGTCTGCAGCTCAGACGGGCTGAGCCCATCGATCAGCGCATCCCGACCGCCGTCCGGCAAGGCAGCCCAGGCCCGCCTGGTCGCCCGGTCACCACTCGACTCACCCATACCCCAAGCCTGGCCGAGACCTGTCGCCCGGCGCGCCTCATTTATTGCCGAGGGGCCGCCGCAACCGGAGTTCGCGGATCCCGGACGAGCTCATAGTCAGCGCCCACGGGCCGCCGCCCAGCTTGATCTTGAGCCTCTGCAAGCGTTCTTCATGCTGATTGAAGATCTCGACCAGTTCCCTGGAGGTGTGGTCCTGTCCGGGGTAAACCACGTCCTCACGGGCGTGGTCCCGGATCAACAACTTAGCAAGGCCCATGCCGTTCTCGTCCGCGAAGTATCGCGCGGTGGAGCGCAACGGTCAGCCAGCCTGGGCAGAGGAAGCGATCAGCTCGTAGCGAAGAGCCTGGTCGACCTGGTCGGGGTCGAGGTCGTACAGGTCGGCGAGGGATTCCCGGCTCTCTCCGGCGCGGAACTCCTCGGCGAGAACCTCGGTCCGAACGCCCCGGATGCTGGGCTGGCCGAAGGACCGGTTCGGATCCAGCTGGACGTCGGGAGTGCGAGTTGTCGGCCTAATTGTCGCCGCAACCCCATCGCTGTACTGCACGGCGTCGGCAAAGCGTTGTGCCCGGAGGTCGAGCATCAGCTGTCCATTGCGAACCACCACCAACAACAGTTCGGGCTCGAGTCCGACCTCGTCCTGGACCCGTCGCACCAATTCCTGGCCTTCGACCTCGAGCAAGGTTCTCGCGTGTGCGAGGGGATAAGGGCCGAACTCTGCGCGGAGACGCTCTACGGCCGGACGCAGTCGCCGGACCGGAACTCGCTGGTTGCGGAACTCTGCGAGCAGGCGGGCCTCGACCATCTCCCCCCAGGTCACAGAATCACTGCCGGTGGGCTCGGCGCGGAGGATCGGGGGATAGTCCGTGCCGCCGCGGTGGTAGCCGTCGATCCATCGACGGGCTGTGCCATGCCGCAGGCCGACCAGACGATCCACGTCCGCGTAGGAGTAGATCGCTCGGTCTAGCAGGGTTGTCGGGCTCACGCGCTCATCGTGCCACCTCGGAGCGGCACTCCGAGGACATAATCCACAGGAAGCGGACGCCCACGCATACGCAAGTACCCCGGGCAACCGCTCCCCACGGTTCCCGGCCCTACTTGTGTATGCGTGGACGTCCGGATGGGGCTTATGTACGGACGTTTCTGGAGAGAGGATGAAGTGGGTGTATGCGATGCAGTACGAGATCACCTTGCCCGCCGACTACGACATGGGGATCATCCGCCGCCGGGTGGAGGTGATGGGCCACGCGCTGGACGACTTCCCCGGCCTCGGGCTGAAGGCCTACCTGATCCGGGAGCAGACAAATGGTTCGGCGGTGAACCAGTACGCGCCCTTCTATCTCTGGAATGACCCGGAGGCAATGGGCCGCTTCCTCTGGGGCGGAGGTCTGTTCACCAATATTTGCAACGCTTTCGGCCGGCCGCCCGTGCGGCACTGGACCGGTGTCGACTCCCGGCGTGGGCCTGATCGCGACCTGCCGGTCGTTGCGGCGACGAAGCACACCGAGTTGCTCCCGCCAGAGGTAGATCCCGCCGAGCCAGTAGCTGCTGCGCTTGAACTGCTGGAGAAGACCGCGGTCAGCCCGGGCGTCCATAGCACGGCCATTGCGGTCGACCCGACCAGCTGGGACTTAGTGCACTTCACGCTCTGGAGCGGCGACGTTCCGGCCGTCGTGCCGGGCACGCGATATCAGGTGCTGCATTTATCCACAGCTGGCACGGAGGTTCTGTTTTCCCGTTGACTTCCCGGATATCTTCTTGGCATGTCGTACTCCAGCCCGCACCTTTGACGCATCCGCCGCCCAGCTAACGTTCTCGCCTTCCTGCCCATCCGAGCGGGAGGGTCGCGATGAGCGCCGTACCGTCGAGCCTAGCCGCGCGCATTGTCGGCTATGAGGCGCTGCGTGACTTCATCCCGCTGTACCCGCTGTACCCGTTGCTGTTCACGGATCACGGGTTGTCGGCGTCGGACGTGTCGATCCTGTTCATTATCTGGTCGACGACCGGCTTTCTGCTCGAGGTGCCGTCCGGTGCGTGGGCCGACACGTTCTCCCGTCGGCGCCTGCTGACTCTCGCGTCGGTCATCGGTGGGCTGGGTTTCGCGAGCTGGATCGTCTTCCCGTCGTACGCGGGGTTCGCGGCCGGCTTCGTGCTCTGGGGAGTCAGCTCAGCGCTGGCCTCCGGAACCTTCGAAGCCCTCGTGTACGACGAATTGGCCTCGCGCGGCGCCACCGAACGGTATGCCAGCCTGATCGGCCGGTCCAAGGCGGCCGCGCTGGTCCTCAACCTCGCAGCCACGGCTCTCGCGGCTCCGCTGTTCAAGTTCGGCGGATATCCGCTGGTGGGCGCGATCAGTGTGCTGGCTTGTCTCGCACAGGCGGCTGTCGCGCTGTCCCTGCCTGAGGCAGAGCGAGTCTCCACGGCCGACGAGACGGAGGAGTTGGAGCCGGGGGCCGATCACGGTCCGCTCGGGCGCTACGCCACCATGCTGCGCTCTGGCCTGGCTGAGGTGGCGACCACTGGAGCGGTTCGCAAGGCCGTCGTGCTGGTGGCGTTGCTTGGTGGGTTCCTCTGCTTCGACGAGTACTTCTCATTGTTGGCGCGGGATGTCGGTGCATCGACCACATTGGTCCCCTTGCTGATCGCGGGAACCGTTGCTGCGCAGGCGATCGGCGGCGCACTGGCGGGGCCGGCCTACCGGTTGCGATCGTCGGTCCTCGCGGCTGGGCTGGCTGTGTCGGCCGTTCTGCTCGCGGTCGGTACTCTCACCGGCGTGGCACAGGGATTTGTGCTGATCGCCATTGGCTACGGCGTCATGCAGTTGGTGATCATCGTCGCCGAGGCGCGGCTGCAGGATGCCATCACGGGTCCGGCCCGCGCGACGGTGACCTCGGTGTCGGGTCTGTTCGCCGAGGTCTTCGCGGTGGCAGTCTTCGCCGGGTTCGCGCTGGGCTCGTTCTGGTTCTCGCTGCCGATCCTGGTCACGGCCCTCACCGTGCCACTGCTGCTGACCGCCTTCATCACCCCGGTGGCATTGCCTGCGCCGTAGCGGTCTGCTTGCTTCGGCGCGGCGGCCGTGACGGTCACGCCTTCCTTGACGCGGCCGACGTTCTGGGCAAGGCGATCGCCAACCTTGCTAATCTCTCGTCCCGGCCACGATCGTGGTCGGTGGTGCGCTGGCCGGCGCGCTCCTCGCCCGTCGTTACGCCACCGAGCACCTCGCCACGCTGGCCAGCAGATCGGTTGACACTCGAAGCCCGTCCGGTACCGGTGTCGCATCGGTGCTGAGCAAGCCAAATTCTGCCCACCAGTGACCGTCAGCCCGAAGGAAGGTCCGCCTTGTCCACACCCAACGTCCTCCTGATCGTCTCCGACGACCACGGTTACGCCGATCGCAGCGCTCTCGGCATCCACCCCGATGTCCGCACCCCCGCGCTCGACCGGCTCGCCGCAGAGGGTGTGAGCTGCAGCAACGCATACGTCACCGCACCGATCTGCAGCCCGTCACGAGCGGCGATCATCTCCGGCAGGTACCAGCAGCGGTGGGGAGGACAGTGGTTCGACTCGGCATCGTTTCCCCCGGAAGACATCCCCTCGCTTGCCGAGATCCTGCGCGGCCAGGGCTATCGCACTGGCTACTTCGGCAAGGTGCACTACGGCAACGAGACGGTCGGCGATCGGGCCTGCCCTCCTCATCACGGATTCGAGACGACTCTCTACGGGCTGGCGGGACAGTCCTACGGGCGGCTCAACTACCTGCACCACTCTGAACAAGCGCAGGACACCTACGGGAGCCCGGCAGCGTCTCACATGGCCGTCCAGCCGCTGCTGTCGGGAGACGAGCCAGTCGAGAAGGAAGGCTTCATCACCGCCGAATTCGGCCGCCAGGCCGCTGACTTCATCACGAACACCGATGACGAGCGCCCCTACTTCTGCATGCTCGCCTTCAACGCGGTACACAACTTCTGCTGGCAGCTTCCCGACGACGAGCTCATGGCACGCGGTCTGCCCGCCTTCCGCGACTGGACGCCCGATGTGAACGCCTCCTTCACCGAGTGGTACGACGACGCGATTGTGCCCAACCTTCCCCATGGTCGTGAGTACTACCTCGCGCAGCTCGAGCTCATGGACGCCGAGATCGGCAAGCTCCTCCAACTCCTCGACGAGACCGGCCAGGCGGAGAACACCGTCGTGGTCTACACGACCGACAACGGCGGATCCACCTGCAACTTCGGCGACAACACCCCGCTGCGAGGGACGAAGTACACGCTGTGGGAGGGCGGTATCAGAGTCCCGATGATCTGGCGCTGGCCCGGACAGCTGCCGGCAGGGCAGCAGACTGAGGCGATGATCTCCGCGATGGACATCGTTCCAACCCTAGCTGCACTCGCCGGGGCCACCCCCGATGCTCACGCTGATGGGATCGACATCGTGCCCGCTCTATGCGGGAACGCCGATGCCGGACACCAGGCACTTCATTGGGACTGCGAATTCCAGTGGGCCGTCCGATCGGGCGGCTGGAAGCTCAGCTGGGTCGCGGACGATCAGCAGACCCGACACCTCCGCGACTACGAGCACGCCCCCATGGGCAACGGATGGTTTCTCGCAGACTTGGCACGCGACGTCGGCGAGGAGCGCAACCTCGTAGCCGATGCGCCCGCTGTTGCCGCCCGTCTCTACGAACTGCACGCGACCTGGCGGAAGGGCGTGGGCCTGCCGGCCTGGGCCCAGGCAGCCGAGCTCCCGTGGCGATGAACAGCGCTTTCGACATCTCGGCTTCCGCTGCAGGCCTAAGTGGTCGGAACCGGAAGTCGAGCGCTAATTAGATGCCGGCTTCGATCCCGAGGACGAGCACGTTGAGACCGCTCTCGAAGCCGTTGTCGAACTCGTACCGGAAGCCGCTCTCGCCGAGTGCCTCGGCGACCCGGGTGAGCGCCGGTGCTTTCCCGGCAGGCAGGTCCTTGACCCGCTTGAGCAGATCCGGCCCGAGGTCGAACGTCTCGGAAGTGCTCGATGCCTCGCCCAGCATGAAGCCGTGGATGAAATCGACCACCACGTCGACGGACTCGACGATGGATCGCGGCGGGAGTCCGGTCTGCGCCAACGCCTGGAAGAACGGCTCCCCGGCGATCACCAGTACGTCGGATACCGCGGCCGTGTCGGAGACGATCTGCAGCGCGAGGTTGGGATGGGTTCGCAGCACCCGGCGATAGGCCCGCGCGGCGTCCTTCAACTGGTCCTGCCAGGATTTGCCATCGGCCGGTGCGGCCACTTGCAGCTGGGAGAACACCACCTCGACCAGGCCCGACAGGACGGCGGCTTTGTTGGGTAGATGGTGATAGATCGACATCGGGTTCACGCCGAGCGCCGAGGCGAGGCGGCGCATGGTCATCGCCTCGATCCCGTCCCGGTCGACGATCCGCAGCGCGGCCTCGAGGATCACTTTCTTGCTCAGCCGGCCGCCCCCCGCGCGGGGGCGTCCGGGCCGCCCGACGTTGCCCTCGCTCGCCATACGTCGTATGGTACAAAATCATACGTCGTATGGTTAATGGCCGACAGGGAGCAGGCAATGGAGTCATCGCTGGCAGGCAAGGTGGCCTTGGTCGCGGGAGCGTCCCGGGCCGCGGGGCGTGGGATCGCTGTGCAGCTGGGAGCGGCTGGAGCGACCGTCTACGTCACCGGGCGAACGACCCGGTCCCAGCGCTCGGAGATGGACCGGCCCGAGACGATCGAAGAGACCGCGGCCCTGGTCGACGAAGCCGGCGGCCACGGGATCGCCGTACAGGTGGACCATCTGGTACCTGACCAGGTGCGTGCGCTGGTCGCTCGGATCGAGAGCGAGCAAGGCGCTCTGCACGTACTCGTGAATGACATCTGGGGTCTCACCACGATGGAGTGGGACAAGTCCGCCTGGGAATCCTCCTTGGACGTCGGGCTGCGCACGTTGCACCTCGGGGTGGACACGCACGCCATCACCAGCCACTTCGCGATCCCGCTAATGATCAAGTCGCCGGGCGGCCTGGTGGTCGAGATGACCGACGGGACCAACGAGTACAACGCGACCAACTACCGGGTCTCCTTCTTCTATGACCTGGCCAAGGCAGCGGTCAGCCGGATGGCCTTCGCGCTGGCGCACGAGCTCCAGCCGCACGGCGGCACGGCTGTTCTGCTCACCCCGGGCTGGTTGAGGTCAGAGGCCATGCTCGACGGGTACGGCGTGACCGAGTCGAACTGGCGTGACGCGACCAAGGTCACTCCCCACTTCGCCATCTCCGAGAGTCCGGCGTACGTCGGCCGGGCCGTCGCGGCACTCGCTCAGGATGCAGAGGTGTCGCGCTGGAACGGGAAGTCGCTGTCCAGCGGGCAGTTGGCGAAGGTCTATGGCTTCACCGATCTCGACGGCAGCCAACCCGATGCCTGGAGGTACATGGTCGAGGTCCAGGACCCGGGAAAGCTGGCCGACACAACCGGCTACCGCTAACACGTCCATGCCGCTATAGGCCGCGACAAGCAGCGCTGGAACTCAGCGCAACTAGAGTTGGTGCGGTGGACAGACCCGGGCCCCGTGCCCGGCGGCCGGCCGGGCTCGAACGATCGGCTCAACGTCAAAAGACGCGTGTGGTGAGCTGAGCTCCGGCCACCGCGCCTGTGCAGGATGCACCAGAACATCACCACCGAGGACGGCCCGATCCGTCACCACGCATTGATGCCCAGGAGTGTGTCCCGGCATCGGCAACAGGCGCATCCCTTGATCTTTTGTTTCGCCATCGAGCATGCGCAGTTGGCCGGCATCCGCGATCGGTCGCACCAATCGCTCGTACGTCGCGTTGGGGCGGGCCGTCACGTGATCCAGCTCAGCCCGCTGCACCAGGTACGTCGCGTTGCGGAAGCGCGGCGCTTCCTGTTCGGTGTTCCAGCCAAGGTGGTCCAGATGGATATGGGTCAGCACCACCGTGTCGATGGCAGCAGGTTCGACGCCAGCCGTCCGGAGCAGATCGGGCAGCCGCCCGCTGGTACCGAGCCAATTCGCCGCCTCACCACCGGCCGGACCGATGCCGGTATCGACCAGCGTCGCTCCGCGGTCCCCGGTCAGCAGGTAGCTGTGGAAATGCAACCACCAGCCACCGGCCGGATCCACGTTCCCGGGCGCCTGCTCGGCGGTCCACCGCTGGTGCTCCACCGACCAGTCCGGCATCGCAATCTCAACCGGATCCGGAAACACGGCGACGGCATCGCACAACACCGTGATGTCCACATTCGCACCCGTCTGGACGAGAAAACCAGCCCGTGCCTTGGCAGGCAGAAAGGGCTGGCCATGTTGGCGGCAGCCTATCCGGACTCCGTCAGGCTGCGAGCATCCAGAGGGCGAGCGTGGTCATGATGAGGGCGATGGTGCCGTCGAGGAATTGCCAGGCCCGGGGGCGGGCGAAGATCGGGCCGAGCCGGCGAGCCAGGAAGCCGAGAGCGAAGAACCAGCCGAAGCTGGCGGCCACCGCGCCGGCGCCGTACAGCCATCGGCCGTCGGTGCCGCGCTGGTTGGCTAGGGCGCCGAGGAGAATCACGGTGTCCAGGTAGACGTGCGGGTTGAGGTATGTGAACCCCAGACAGGTCAGTACGACGCTGCGCAGCGCGGCCGGGGCATGATCTGCCGGACTCATCGCGCCGGGACGGATCGCGCGGCGCGCGGCGACGACGGCGTACGCGAGCAGGAAGGCGGCGCCGCCGTACTTGGCGATGGTCAGAGCGAGCGGGCTGCTGGTCAGCAGGGCGCCGAGGCCGGCGATGCCGCCGGAGATCAGCAGCGCGTCGGACAGGGCGCAGGTGAGGACGACCGGGAGGACGTGCTCGCGTCGCAGCCCTTGGCGCAGCACGAACGCGTTCTGGGCCCCGATAGCGACGATCAGGGACAGCGACGTGGCAAAGCCGGCGAGGAGTGGCACACGTCGACCGTAGGGGGAATTCGAGCGCTGTCCCAGCTAAAGATTCTTCAGGTGCATTAGCCTTGCTTAATCATGCAGCTCGACTCGGCACAGCTTGCCACCTTCGCCGCGGTCATCGACGAGGGGAGCTTCGACGCGGCCGCGCGACGCCTGCAGTTGACACCGTCAGCGGTCAGTCAGCGGATCAAGGCGTTGGAGAGCAGGCTGGGTCAGGTGCTCGTACGCCGGGCCAAGCCGTGCCGGACCACCGAGGCCGGTGGGGCGCTGCTGAGGCTGGCGCGGCAGGTCTCGTTGCTGGAGACGGAGACGCTCGCAGCCGTCAAGGGTGCGGCCGAGGGCCTCCGGTTGCCCCTGGCGGTGAACGCCGACTCGTTGAACAGTTGGTTCCTGCCGGCGCTGCTAGCTCTGCCGCCGGACCTGACGGTGTACTTCGACCTACATCAGGAGGACCAGGACCACTCGGCCGAACTGCTCCGCGATGGGTCCGTGCTCGCGGCCGTGACCGCGGAGCCGCGCGCGGTGCAAGGTTGCCGGGTGCAACCACTCGGGAAGATGCGGTACCTCTCGATCGCGACACCGGAGTACGCCGAACGCTGGTTGGCGGACCGGCCGCTGGTCGAGGCGCTGTCGGTCGCACCGATGATGGTCTTCAATCGCAAGGACATGCTCCAGCATCGCCTGCTGCGGAAGGTCACCCGGCGCCGGCTCGATCCCCCGACGCACTGGATCCCCTCGCCCGGGCCGTTCATCCAAGCGGTCCGGCTCGGTCTCGGCTGGGGAATGATCGAGGAGGACAAGGTCGAGGAGGACCTCGCCGCCGGCCGGCTGATCGAAGTTGCCGAGGGCAAGTACGTCGACGTACCGCTGTACTGGCAGCACTGGAAGCTGGACTCCGCGGTGCTCGACGTACTGACCGCGGCGGTGCTATCCGCCGCGGCTGGCGGCCTGCGTCACTAGGATCAACTCGCCGGGCCGACCTCGTAGTTCCTCCGATCGCGCGGCGCCCATGCATACAGAACTTCTCCAGCAAAGGTTTTACCTGACCCGAGAACCGGACTTGCGTATGCGTCGTACCCCTCGCGCATGAGTGCCCGCTGCCAGATCGGGAAGAACTCCGGCTGTCCCGGGTGCCTTCGAGATCTCAGACCTGTCGCCTTCACTGAGCCGGTCATGTCGATCCCCCGTAGGGTTGCCGCCATGGATTGGTCGACCTGGCACGACGAGTACGACCGGCCCGACTCGTCGCTTGCACGGCGGTTGCAGGCTGTTCAAACGCAGATCCGAGCCACCTTGGACCGCAGTCCGGCTGGTCCGCTGCGGGTGATCAGCCTGTGCGCTGGACAGGGGCGTGATCTGCTGGAGGTGCTGGCCGACCACCCTCGCCGCAATGACGTCCAGGCAAGGCTGGTCGAGTTGGATGCGCGGAACACCGTGCTCGCCGAGGAAAGGGCTCGTGCCGCCGGACTGCATCAGGTGGAAGTGGTGACCGCTGACGCCTCGCTCACCGATCACTACCGCGGCATGGCGCCAGCGGACCTCGTGCTGGTCTGCGGAGTGTTCGGCAACATCACAGACGAGGACATCGAGCGCACTATCGACTCGTGCCCCCAGTTGTGCCAGACGGGTGGCACCGTCATCTGGACCCCCGCCACCGGGCCGATCCCGACCGGGTGCCGCTAATCTGCGAGCGGTTCAAGACACGCGGGTTCGACTTGCAGTGGCTGTCCGAACGGGATGCGGGCTTCGGTGTCGGTGTGCACCGCTTCGCTGGCGAACCGCAGCCACTCGCTGCGGGCAGGCGTATGTTCACCTTCGCTCGATACGAAGTGCTCACGCAAGCGGAAACGCAGGCGGCTCATGACAGGAACTGCCGTCGTCAGCTGTGATGCTCGGCACCCCTACTCAGGCACGTGTCGCCAACCGACGATGACGAGGATTAGTTGATCGCGGAGAAAGTACGGTTCGCGGGGAGAGGAGATGCGAACGCCCGGAGGAGGCGGTAGCCGAAGCTACGCCTGTCCGGGCGCTCAATCTCGTTGAGGGATAGTTAGGTTCGGCGGACCCCAAGGCCGTCGATCTGGATGAGCTTGCCGCTGCTGCGGGCGGCAATGCGCAGCGTCCCGCTGAACACCGCAGACTGGGCGGGCAAGGCGACGATCACTTGCCGTTGAGTGGTTGCGGCGTACAGATTCAGGACACCGATGTAGCGCGTGCCGAGGTAGACCGCCGCGGTCCCGCAGGTGGGGCAGCGGGTCGCGACGACAAACACCCGCTTGGCCTGCACGGTACGAGTCAGAGACGCGTTGTAGGTGCCTGTCGAGGTCCCGGTGCCGAGATACAGCAGAGAGCTGGTCTGGCGTGTCCAGCCGCTCGAGGCGGTCAGGGAACGGTCATCGAGTGCGCGGGAGAAGCAGCGGTCGGGCGACCAGGCGCCAATCGTGCCGAACTTGTCGCGGGCCCGGGCAGAGAAGCAGTACTCGTAGCCAGGGGAGATGCCGAGGTCAACCGACGTGGTCTTGATGCCGGTCCACGGCTGCGCGTAGGCGCCGAACGTGCCGCCGTAAGAGGCCCTGCGGAAGCGGACGTCGTACGAGGTGACGCCGCTGATGTCGGTTCCGGCGTACCGGACCGTCGCCCTCGGCGCGACGGTGGTTGCGTAGGTAGGCGACACGATCTGTGTCACCGGCCCGGTCGCGTCGACGTAGAAGGTCCTGGTGGCGTAAGCCCTGTAGTTGTTGATCGACGGATACCCGGTGAACGACGCACTCACCTGCAACTTGTGGGTGCCAGTCGACAAACCTGTCGCCGTGAACGGAGAGGTGCAGCCGGCGCTGTAGTGCACCTCGTCGAGGAGGCAGCTTACAGCCTCCACACGGAGAGCCGAGATGTCGAACGGAATGGAAATCGACCGCCCGGAGATGGACGGTGTGGGCTTGATGACAGGCCTCTGGCCTTGCCAGGTGAAGTCTGCGATGCGCTCGCCGCTGCCCGTGCCATACACGTAGTCCCATTGGACGATTTCGTCCGAGGTCATTACGGCTCGGGCGTCCAGGCGCTCGATCAGGTCTGTGTCGCCACTCCGCAGGAGCACGCCGAGCCGCTCGCCGGTGGTGTCCCAGGAAATGGCTTCGACGGTGCCGGACGGAACGGTGGTGAGCTTGGGCGTACCCCCGCCGATCGGAAGGAAGCCGACTTGATTGTTCTTTCCTGACGGGAGGAAGGCAAGCCAGGTCCCGGTCGGTGCGATTGTCGGATTGGTCGCACCCGCGGATCCGGGGAGCGTGGCGATTCTGGCGCCCTGCTCCCGCGCCTCGACCCGGGCAAGGGGCGCACCCGCCAGGCGCTTGTCCTGCACGATGAGCGCGCGGCTGTCGGAGTTCCAGGTGGGGAAGTCGATGCCGCAGCCCACTCGCACCACGGAGCCGTCCGCAACGCCGATCACGTCCACACAGGTCGTTGAGCCGCCGCCGGATGCGGTGAAGGCGATGCGCGCTCCGTCGGGGGACCACGCCGGATGCCGGATCCCAGGCGCCGACCGGAGCTTCCGGTCCGCCACGGCGCCCGAGCTGTCCCTGGTGCGAAGCCACAGTCCGTCCGTCTCACCCTCGGCGAGGGTGTAGGCGAGGTCACGTCCATTCGGCGACCCCGTCAACTCTGTCCGCTCGCCGGCCGGTGCCTTGTCCTCTGGGACGATCTGCTGTGCTACTGGGAGGGCAAGGCCACCGAGCGATGCGGGCTCCCCGGTTCGGCCGGCGAAGACCGTCAACTGCTCTGGCACGTAGCTCCTCGGCGAGACCCCGGCACCTTCTGGACCGTTGCCGATCTCGTTGACCGCCGACACTCTGTAGGTCGCGCCGTTGGGGCCGCCGCTGGGGTGCGGCTCGGTCCAGCGGTACTGGTCGGGTGGCAGCTGGAACGTTGTGTCGATGCCATTGACCGACCGGCGGACGACAAAGCCCGTGAGCTTGGAATTTCCCGAGAATGGCGCACGCCATGACAGGTCGACACCGCTGTAGGTCGAGAGCGCCTTGACCTCGGTCGGCGCGTCCGGCCGTGTCACGACATGCGCACTGATCCGAACGTGGTGTCGCATCCGTGAGGTGGTGTCACCCAGATCGATCACCTGGGTGAAATCGGTTGCCTGGTGGGGGTTGAAGTCCACCATGACCGTGCAGGTCTGTCCAACGCTGATTTGGCAGCCGATTCCGCCGGCGTACGTCCAGGTGGTGGTGTCGCCGCCGAGGGGCTGTGGCATGACGCTGAGGGTGGTCAGGCCGGCATTCTTCAGAGTGATGCTGGTCCGTGATGGCGCCGTGCCGAGGCGAATCTCACCTAGGTCGATACGAGGTGTCTCGATGGACAAAGCGGCGTACGGCTTAGAGCTCTTGACCCTGATCTCGCCCTGGACAGACTCGGCGCCATTGCATGAACCACCGGTGAACTGCGCCGCCATCGTCGCCACCTGCAGGTCGGCAGTATAGGCGAGCTCCTCGACTGTGAGGGTGCCCTTGAGGCTGCACTCTGCATCCTTCTGGCGAACGAGGAATGGCTGGGTGCTCGCATCGACGGGGTACGAGCCGGGGCCGGGAAGGACTGCAGGCATGGTGAGCTGCACTGTGCCTGCCGACAACGTCCGAGTGATACCAGATATCGACGGCTGGGCGACAGGGCTGGCAATCTCGTCCTCCAGCCAAGTAGTAGATCCGCCGCGGTCGGCGTCGATCATCAGGACGTCCACCTCGCCTACGGACGGGTCCTGTTCCGGTCGCGTCGCCGTGACTGGCTCGCTCGGCAAGGTCTGACCGTCGGCGTATAGCGCCAGTACTCGGTACTCCACGGTGGCGCCGGGCTGGACGTTGGGGTCGATCCACTTGGTGACCGTCGGATCGAGCTTGCCGGACTCGCCGGCCCAGTTGCCGCTCGGCCTCCGTCGCTGGACCTCATACGCTTCAGGATTGTTCTCCGGCGGTGTCCAGACGATGCCGATGTCGGTCAGTGTGGGAAATGTTCGTACCGCGGTCGGCGGAGCCGGTTCGGCCGTGGCCGTCAGGCCAACCAAGGCTGCGACGCTCTGTGGTGCAGCCGGAACCACGAACACTGGCACCAGCGTGAGTGCAGCACATATGGCCAAGACCGGACCAAGTCGTTTCACGATCGGAATTCTCCTCATTGCCCCAGGACGGAGTGCTTGTACACGGCGTTGATGGTGCTTTCCGGACTCGTTGCTCGCCATCCCCCAAGGAGCGAGAAGCAGACTTTGTCGCATACCTGGCGTCTCAGTCAACATCTGTCAACGTCACGGCCGTCGAACAGTTGGCCAACTAGCGATGCGGTAACAGCTTCCTAGCGATGCACAGACACATCGTGAGAGTCCCAAAGGCCTCGGACGACGCCCGTGGCTGTAGCACAGCATGACCACCGGCGCGGCCGACACGGCGCCGAATGTCAAAGCTGCAAGGCGTTGCGTCGCTGAGTGGTCGTGGGATAAAACTTCCCAACTTGTGGGGACCCGCACGGCAACCGGTCCGGCTCAACAGCACCGACGCGACCCGTCATACGGGCTCTTCGAATTTAGCCGGGCATCGCCTCTGGTCTGGCTGTGCTCTGGCGTGATTGCCGGGTGCAGAAATACTGTCGCCGGTAGCGTTGGTTGTCGGGGTTGCGGAACCAACACGCTCGTCGACTGACGTTCTTGATGACCCGGTTGGTGCCCTTGGTCTTGGCGTTGGTGATGTCGGTCGTGCAGAACGCTTCGGTCTCGGCCACCAGCCCTCGATGGTGTGTGCGAGCCGGGCGCCTTCGGGATGGCGGCGTTTACGCACCAACTGTAGAACCGATAGAGCCGGTGTGAGATGTCGTGGCGGTGGCCGCCGGTACGGGCGGTGGCGAGCAGGGCCGGAGTTCTTCTTTGGCGATCCAGGCGGTGAGGATCTGGCCGCTCGGGTCGGCGTCGAGACAGGCGTTCCACATTGTGGTGAATCGCTTGTGGGTAAGGCGTTCGCGGCCGGTGAGGAGCCGTCGCCGGTTGGTCCACTCGGGGTCGATCTCGGCGGCCGCGGTTGTCCCAGGTCACCCGCTGGGGCACGGCGGTGAAGGCGGCATTGGCAAGCCGGACCAGGTGGGAATGGTCCACCCCGACCTGTGCCTGCGGCATGGTGTCGGCGACGGCGCTCAGAGACCGTTGCCCGTCTCAACCGTCGACAGCCATTGGATCGATGTGGCGCCTGGCCGCCCGCGGCCGCCGGCGTGGCTTCGTGAAGCCAGCACTGGCATCAGCGCTGATCCCACGCGTCTCACCAGGTGACGGCAGTGGAGTGATTCAGGAAAATTGACAGGGGTCACGCGTGCTTCGCTGGATGGTCCCCGGGCATTGCTGATGACTCAGCATCGACCCCGGTCAGAAATCGTGAATCGCCAGGCACGGCTGCGAGACACGGCACTTGTGGGCCATCGTTGCTGTGCGGTGACTGATCTAGAGAGCGATCCAGGTCATTGTGCGGTCGCCGGCGCGGATGGCGCCAAGCCGTTGGCGCAGGGCGGCGGCGTGGGGTGGGTTGGCTGCCCGGCGGATCGGGCCTGGTAGCTGGGCGAGATCTCGCATCGCCAGTAAGGGCTGGTAGCCGTCCCAGTCGCGGAGGTCGTAGCCGTAGTGCTTGATGAAGTTTTGGATCCAGGTCTCGTCTCGGCCGTAGCGGACTGCCGCGTGCCAGGTCGGGATCAGGTCGACTTCGCGAGGGCCCCAGCTGACTCGGTCCCAGTCGCACAAGACTGGCCGCAGCGGGGTGGTGCTGGTGTCCCAGAGCAGATTGCCGGCCCAGGCGTCGCCGTGGATCAGACCGTACCCGAGCGGCCAATCGGAGTCGGTCAGGGCCGCTCGCACTTCGCGAACCTGGCCTAGGAGCCAGTCCCGGTCATCGGGGGTGAGAGCGGCCCCGCTTGCTGGCATAGACAGAACCCGCTCGAGGGACTCAAGCGGCGTCCAGGGCGGTAGCTCGACCGGTGGTTCGCCGGCGGCGTGGAGCTCGTGGAGTAGCGAGCCGAGGTGATCGGAGGTGAGCGGGTCGCAGGTGCCGGCCGGTGGCTGTGGGTAGTAGGTCCAGAACGTCACGGACGTTGTCGAGTCGACTTCGACCAGGTCGACGCCAGGGAGCGGTGTGGTTGCGGCGAAGCCACGATCGCCGAGCCAGCTGGTGACGGTCTGTGTCGTGCGAAGACGGGCGGGACTTTGGCTGCCTGTGGCGATCCTGGCGATCGCCGGTTCTCTGGGCAGCAGGTAGACGGCGTTGCTGTAGTGGTGGATCAGCTGCGCGCCGGTGGGGTCGAGCTGACGTTGCTCGCACGCGGTGCGCAGGGTCTTGTCGAGGGTGGTGACCACGGCGAGCACTCTAGGCGGTGGCCCCAACGAACTGCTGGAAGTCCTCCTCTACCCGCTGCACGGCAGGCGTGCTGCGGAACGGGACGAGCTTGCGCCGTACTGCGTTGATCGCGGTCAGGCCGCGGGCACTGGTGAGACCCGCCGCTGAAGGCAGGGCGTCGGTGAGCACCTGGCAGGCCATGTCGACGTCGACTCGGGCGTTGCTGGGGTTGCGCTTCGTTGGCAGGTAGGACGCGGCGAGCGTCGAGGCCGCGAGGACTTGCCGACGCTGCATCCCGGCCGAGCTCTGCAGCACGGTGGGCGCGTGGAGCTGGACCTCGGCGGCTTGTCCGAGGTCGTGCGCGGTGTACATGAACTCCGCGGCCAGCTGCTCTTCGGTGAAGAACCGGATCCAGAAAGGTTCGTCGTCGAGATCGGCCTTATTCAGCTCGACCTCGGCGGCCTTCATCGCCTTGGCGGTAGCGGCCTGGTCACCGGCTAGGCCGTGAGCACGCGCCTGCAGCGCGCTGCACCGCGCCGCAGTCGACGGTGA
>JAWWPC010000301.1:0-4899 GCA_033851055.1 Kribbellaceae bacterium
GTAAACGGGGTCTCTGACAATACCACACCGTCATTGTCATCTATTCCCCCGGCTCCGGTTGTCTCTCCGCCAACAATGGACAACCATCCTTCATATGATAGTGATGCATATGAGTTCATGCCAAAACGGACAGGAAAAGTAAGATAATCATTTAGTCTACAAACATTTCAAGAAATCATTTAATATGTACGTTAGCGGCAAGCAGAATACATGAAAATGTGGTTGGAAGAAAAACGGATGAAGTATCTCTCCAAAATCATAGAGATGAAAGGAGGCCCTACCGAGAATGAATTAACATGTCCCCAATGTCGAAGTGCTAGAGCAGTATGGCGTTGCCTGGATTGCAGCGATAAGAAACCAAAATGCGTCTTTTGTTGCCGCAATCAGCACAAACAGGATATTTACCATAAAGTGGAGAAATGGAATGGGAGATGCTTTCAGAGAGGGGCGCTTTGGCAAGTTGGTGTGAGGATTTATCTTGGCCACGGAGGGAAACCATGTCCAAGAAGTGCGGCGGCTCTCACGGAACTATTGGAGTTTGCTTCGATGCCACATCAACCCGGAATACCAAGCATTCCTAGCCAGGTTGCGAATGAAGTTGGCATTTCTGTCGCAGAAGTGATGGAACTGATATCGGATGCTTTAGATGCTCCACCACATTCAATGACACCTATCGGCGGACGCGTACTTCATGTGGCGGCGGAAAAAGTGGGTCTGGACGAGATTCGCCTGCTTGAATACCTTCGTTCCTGTATTGCAAAACAAGCTGAAGCAGCATCAAATGCGCTTCAGGCAGATTCTGATAAGGCGGCCATGGAATCTGAATTAAAGGATGGCAATCTTGACGTTGGAGGAATTCCGCTGGAAGAGGATGTTGGAGGGGATGATGATAATTGGGAAGATGTGGACGAAACAGATTCCATAGGCAACAAACCAAGGTTTCTACCGCGGGCTCCGTCGAAGGACGGAAGTGGGAATACTTTCATGACAGTGGTACATACGAACGGATTCCATTCTTTACCGGTTGTATGGTGCGTTTGCGGTGATCAGATTCAAGACCATGATCTTCAACTCTTGGGTCGTCATCTATATCCTGCCAGTTATGAACGAATCAAAACCGTCTTCACATTTGCTTGTTTGGATGACCATAGGTATGAGTCACTTGAATGCAAATCGAGCAACTACCAGTATCACAACAAATTGCGGCGGTGGACGTGTTCTCAATTCCCGGATGCGGCACCTAACCGGTACAAAGAACTTTGTCGGGTGGCGAGGCAATGGAGGAACTTAAAATATAGAAAATGGTTCTGGATCCTCCACAACAACACCGGAAATCGAGGTGAAATGGCGCTTTTCTGTCCTGCTTGTCCGCAGGATGGAATAAATCTGCAGCCGGGATGGGAGGCGGATCAGGAAGTAAATCCGTAAGCGTTTCCATCGGATGTCCTGTTTGATATATGCTTATGCATACTGTTGTACAACGAGCAGATTTCTATATACAAGGAGTTTTGTTGCGGACAGAAACTTCAAGGCCAATCACCTGAAGCAAACGAATGATGGTTCAGACGTCTGGCTCGTGAACGGAGAGGGATTTATGACAAACACCGATCGTTACGAAATCCATCTACAAACCGCTAAGGAGACAAAAACCGTAGGTTTGAGAATCACAGAAGTAACATGTTTTGATATGAATATTCTGTAGACCCCCACTTGTCATCGGCATCGCGCCCAGCTGAACGGAGAGGTGGTCCATAATTCGGCGGACTGCATGGGAGTTGGGGGACATGCATGCGCCAGACATGCATGCGCCAGACATGGCTGCTTTGTTCCAGGTTCTTTAGTTAATTTCCAGAAAGGAGAACGCCAAATGAATATGGATTGGTCGCTTTGCAAAGCCTTGGCAACATCCAACGTCGGAAGAATCAAGTCCGTCCTGGATATTTACGATATCGCCTGTCAGTATTGCATTCATCTGCAAAAACGGATTGATACAAATCCACATTTGAATGTTCCGGACCATATCGAAATGCTATTTGGGATTGGATTGTTTCATGTACATGGCCACAAGGATGAATGTCTTTACAGATGGGCCACAAGTTATATCCCCAGTGCCGGAATAGTCGATGGAGAAGTGTTGGAGACTTTATGGTCCGTACTCAACATGGTATCTCCCAGCACCCGGACAGCAACATTGGCCCACCGTACAGAAATTCTAGACGATCATATGAATGACAGCAATTGGAAGAAACTGCAACATATAGGTAAGAAAAAATATAAAACAACGAAAAAAAGACAAACTAAATTTTAAAAGTGAAAACAGTCATTTCAAGATTCCGGCGGGCGGTGGAAAACAAAATGGAGGCGCAGCAAGCATTTGATGCGCTGACCAAAGCAGCTCCACCTGAGTCAATTGACGTTTGGTCTGCGACCATTGAGGAAGCCGAGAAATCACGATCAAAGTCGCCCAAAGCCATGGATGTAATGCATTCCAAAATCAAGAAAGGGCAATCTTTGAAGGCCATTATGGCTATGGTCATGCAGGAAGATTTGACGGCTCAAAAATTTGGATCGGAGAGCACAAGCACGGATTGGATTGTAGAAGGATTATACATTGAGGAAGAACAGTAAGTGCCGTATACAATATGTATTGTAATTCATTTTACGGAATAACATAGAATTCGTATTCGGCAATTGGTCCGGAAGGCAGGTCGACATCCAAGTGCGGAGGATGTTCAAGACATCATACGCAAACGACAGCGATTAGCCTCACGAATCAATGACTTCCACATCACTGCAAATAGACTGCTTGGTGCATCAGCACTTGCGTCCGTCATTGGCGACCCTGATATTATGAATCATGACGGATATGTCAGTGATGATATGAGGAAGGCGGAAGACCAAGGATTGGTGCCATTGGCAAGTGACATTGAAAACACAATGCTTGCATTTCCATCCGCCGTAACCGGCAATACATCAGTGCTGGCAAATAATTTGAAAGAGCGGGAATGTCGTCTACGTCGTGCCAAAGCCAATGATCTACTAGGACATTTGAGAGAGACCCTGAGCGGACTTTCTTATCAATATATCAATAAGGTCCGACAAGCCAAAACGGGGGTCGAACATCTCCGAGCATATGCCGGAATAAAAGTATTGACAACGGAAGTAAGTTTCTATCAACAGGTATATAATCGGAATAGCCGTGCGCTCGGTAAATGTGATCCAACTCTCTGCAACAAATATCCCCTGCTCAAACGCAGTGATTGCAATATCAGCACGGCTATTGCTGATGTCAATGCGCAAGGCCAAAGTCAGGCCAAATTGCCCTGGATTTGGGCCGCCTTGGATGGATGGGAGGATGAGAACGCCGACGCACATCATAACATGTTGGATAATGATCGGTTGCTCGAATGTAAGTCAAATGTGAGCAAATTCCGTCCTTGTACTGATCGTGCTATTGCAGTTTACCGGGTGAACTGGTTGAGAGCCAGAGCAAATGCACATCGATGGGCGGAAGAATTGCCACGGACGGAGATGGAAATGATCTGGACCACACGCTACTTCATGAACCAAAGAGATGTTTGGTACGATCGACTAGTAAATCTCCGGACGAATGGAATCAATCAATCAGGCCGCAATGCATACTGCGAGCAAATGATTGCGCAATGGGATGAATTTGCACGTCTGGCACAATTTCAATTCCGCCTTGCTAACCCGGATTTTCCTGACACCTGGGTACCAATAATCACCCCAGTATAAATAAAAACTAGCCTGATATATACCTTCTCCATGTGAATGTATGCGAATAATATTTAACTATTTGAATAGTGTTTCTATGCCAGCAAGTATCTCACCAATATCCGCTGTCACTTCTGCTGCTAACAAATATTCCGTTATTATCCGCCGTATTGTATGTCAACATCCGCCGTATCTTCCGACCAAACTTCCGGTACCCTCTGGCAACGACTCCCTTGTACATGATGATCAACCCACTCTCCAGACCTATCTGCCTCCTCCTCGAATATCACCCCAGTAGTCTATCTGTTTTGTAAGTTGCATCCAAAGCGACCTCATTGCGTTTCGAACTACGGAGACGGACCAGGGACCGCCTCCTGTCGCTTCCGCCACCTCCTCAAAAATTCCCCCCGCTTTCTATCTGTTGTGTTAGTCCAAAAGCATCAAATCAGCTTCACATCCAAAGCGATTTAATCGCATTTCGGATTAGAGATGGACCCGGGACAACCCCCAGCTTCCGCCATCTTATCCGCCGCCTCGAAAATCAACCCAGTAATCGATCTGTTTTGTTAGTTCAAAAGAATCAAATCAGCTTCGCATCCAAAGCGATCTGATTGCGTTCCACACTGCACAAAGATGGACCCAGGACAACGACAAATTTCCGCCGTCTTATCCGCCGCCTCCTCGACAATCCCCCCAGTTGTCTATCTGTTCTGTTAGTCCAAAAGGATCAAATCAGCTCGAATTTAGAGCGACATAATCGCTTTTAGAACTACGGAGATGGACACGGGACAACCTGTTTTCACTTCAGCTGCCTCCTGGAAAAAAACCCCAGTTGTCTATCTGTAGTAAGCAAAGCGACTTAATCGCTTTCCGAAATACGGACAACGGCGATGGACAACCGTAAGTGAACTCCCATGGAGAATAAGGAAGAAGACAGCTTGAGTTGGTAGAGAACTACAAAGTACACGTGTACATGATAGTAAAAAACGTTACGGTATTTAAACCCTGGAAAAGCCATGATCGGCCGACTGGTTCTTCAGCCGAAACTCAGATTTTGTTGCTATGCGGTTCATGCATTAAACAAGACTGAAAAATGAAGAATATGCGATCACTTACGAGGTGGAAAACGTCGCATCTCCCATATCACAATCGAGCTCTAATGGA
>JAWWPC010000152.1:0-10559 GCA_033851055.1 Kribbellaceae bacterium
CACAACGGGATTGCCCCAGCCCGTACGTCGGCGATGCCGGGCGTTCGCAGACGATAGGGCAGCAGGAGCAATCCAAAAACGGGTGCCGCACGAGCTGCTCGCCACCGAGCCGAGCGCATACCGGGTCCGGTCAGGGCGGGGTGACAGTGCACCGGAGATGCCGGAAGTATTGCCAGGCCGAAAACGACCGGGACCATGCTTGCCGCGATCTCCTAGAGTCACCTTATGGACTCGCAGCAGGGACCGCCCGAGCAGCCGCAACAGGCTGAGCAACCGGGAGATCCCCAGACCCCTGGGCAATCTAACCCGCCGCAAGCCCAACCCCAGCCGGGGGTGGCGCCGCAACCGCAGCCAGGTCAAGCGCAGCCCGGGCCGTGGGCGCCTCCACAACCGCAGCCAGGTCAAGCGGAGCCCGGGCCGTGGGTGGCGCCGCAACCGCCACCAGGTGCAATGCAGCCCGGGCAGTCGCGGCCGGGGGAGCCGCAGTTCTGGGCGCCACAGCAGCCGCCGCCGTGGGGCGTGCAGCCACCACCCTGGGCGCAAGCGCCGTACGGCACTGCGCCGCCGAGGGCTCCGCGGGTGGTCTCGGCACCGCCGAACGTGCCCTTTCACCAGCTCGCCCGGACCGAGCTGCACCGCTGGTGGCGTCCGCTGCTGGGAACTGTGTTCCTGCTGGTTGTCGGCTTGCTGGTGAGTAGTGGTGTGCTGATCTTCTGGGAGATCGCGCACGGGATTCTGGGTGGCGGCTTCGATGAGCCGCAAGGCAACCAGATCTTCCCGAACCCGACCGAGGATCTTGCCGTCACCTTGGTGACTCTCGCCGTACTGATCCCGGTGGTGCTGCTTACTGTCCGGCTCGTTCAACGCCGTCCGATAGGCAGTGTGGTCTCGGTGCTGAACCGGCTGCGCTGGCGCTGGCTGCTGATCTGCTGCCTGCCGGGCCTCGGGTATCTCGCGCTCTCCTACGGCCTGGGGCTGGCCGCCGACGCTGTGTTTCCGGCCCAGGGTGATCCGGTGTCGACCTCGGGCTCCTGGGTGGGCTGGGGCCGGTTCGTCGTTCCGGCCCTCGTCGTGCTGTGCCTCGTACCGTTCCAGTCGGCGGCGGAGGAGCTTTTGTTCCGGGGCTGGCTGGTTCAGGCGATCGGCGCGTACTCACCCGATGGGGCTGGGGGCAAGAAGTTCGTCCAGGCCGCCCGCGTCGTACTGCGGTCGCCGTGGCCGGCGTTGGTGGTCAGCAGCATCTTGTTCGTGTCTGCTCACGGTTACACCGGCTGGGCGATGGCCGACATCTTCCTGTTCGCAATGACCATCGGCTGGCTGGCGATCAGGACGGGTGGCCTCGAATCAGGCATCGCGCTGCACACGCTGAACAACGTGCTTGCCTTCCTGTTGCCGGCCGCCACGGGCCAGCTCGACGGCTGGTCCCAACAGGGCGGCGCGCCGTGGACCCTGCTCCTGGTTGACGTCCCGGCACTCGCCTTCTACGCCTTCACCATCCAATGGCTCGCCAAGCGCAACCACATCGACCGCCTGACCCCGTCACCGTTACCGTCACCCCAACGTCCGACCCACTAAGTGTCCTGTGAGGGCCACTAGCCAACATTCACCCTTCCCGATATGGAAGGGAGATTGTCGGTGGGAGCTGGCAACCTGTCGACCGTGATAAACGAAAATCGTCAACCGATCGAGGCCGTTCTGTTCGACTGGGGCGGCACCCTTGCCACCTGGCACACCATCGACCTGTTCGCGGTGTGGCGGTCAGTGGCCGAGCTGATCGACGCTCAGCGTGCCGACGAACTGGCGGCGAAGCTGGTCGCGGCCGAGGACTCAGTCTGGGCGCGGTCCCGCGACGAGCACCTCAGCAGCACCCTGGAGGAGGTCTGCGCGCTGGCCGACGTGGTGCTGACGCCGGCGGCGCACGCGGAGTACGAGCGGCAGTGGCACCCGCACACCGAGCTGGATCCAGACGCGACGGAGATGCTGGCCGAGCTGAAGGACCGCGGGTTGAGGGTCGGGGTGTTGTCGAACACGATCTGGTCCCGGCAGCGGCACGAGGAGATCTTCGCCCGCGACGGCATTCTCGACCTGTTCGACGGGGCGGTCTACACCAGCGAGGTGCCCTGGACGAAGCCACACCCGGAGGCGTTCCTGGCCGCGATGCGGGCCGCCGGGGCGACCGAGCCGGCGCGCTGCCTGTTCGTAGGCGACCGGCTCTTCGACGATGTTTGGGGCGCGCAGAACGTCGGCATGCGAGCCGTCCACATCCCGCACAGCGCGATTCCGGCCAACCAGATCGGTCACACCGTCGGTGAGCCGGACGCCACCATCCAGCGCCTCTCCGAGCTGCCCGAGATCATCGACGGCTGGAACAAGACCGCCGCCTGACCCAGTCCTCGACCATCCGGGCGGCCGTCAGCCGGCCGGCGACATAGACGGACCCCCGGCCGGGAGGGCGGCTCGGGGGTCCTGGGTGGGGGGTCTACTGGCTCGGTATCAGACTCAGGCAGCCAAGGTCGGGTCGGCGAGCAACCGGAGCCGGCCGAGCGCCTCGCGTTCGATCTGGCGTACTCGCTCGGCGGAGATGCCGTGCACCGCACCGATGTCGGCGAGCTTCGCCTGGCGGCCGTCGTGCAGCCCGTAGCGGCGCCGGATGACGTCCGCCGACCGCGGGTCGAGCTGGTCGACGAGGCTGAACAGGCCCGAGCGGTCCGAGGCGTCCGCGACCAACTGGTCCGGACCCGGCGCGGTCTCGGCCGCGATCAGGTCGCCCAGCGAGGTCTCGCCCTCGTCGTCGATCGGGTTGTCGAGGCTGATGTGGTCCCGGCCGATCCGGATCAGGTCGGTGACCCTCTCCTCGTCCAGGTCCAGCTCCGCCGCGATCTCCTCGATCTCCGGTTCACGCCCGAGCTTGCGCTCCAACGTCCGCCGGGCCGAGCCGATCTGGTTCAACTGCTCCACTACGTGCACCGGCAGCCGGACCACCCGGGCCTGCTGCGCGATACCGCGCGTGATGGCCTGACGTACCCACCAGGTGGCATACGTCGAGAACTTGAAACCCTTGCGGTAGTCGAACTTCTCCACCGCGCGGATCAGACCCGTGTTGCCCTCCTGGACCAGGTCCAGCAGCGGCATCTGGGACCGGCCGTAGCGGCGCGCGATCGAGACCACCAGTCGCAGGTTCGCGGTCACGAAGCGCTGCTGTGCGCGCTGTCCTTCCTCGGCGAGCCACTCAAGCTCGTCCTCGGTCGCATATTTGGGCGCTCCGCCCTTCTTCCGTCCAACTCGCCCTTCGGCCAGCAGTTGCTCCGCGAGGAGTCCTGCCTCGACCGTCTCCGCGAGCTCGACCTCTTCTTCTGCCGTCAGCAGGGGAGTACGTGCGATCTCCTCGAGGTAGAGACCGACGCTGTCCTTGCCGTCGATACCGTCGTCCGTCGACCGGACACGAGCCGTGCGAGCCACCGAAACTCCCTTCGTCGTTACATGGAGAGCAACGCTCGAGTGAGGTTCAAGATTCCACGATGAGTGTGTAAACAGCCTGAATGTTCCCTGAGATTTCCCGGCATCGTGGCTCACTTTCTTCTCATCCCGGACCGGCCGGATCGGACCGGTTCTGCGCGCGAATCGGGCGCTGTGAACAGGATCGGCTTAATCCATTGGGTTTCCGGGGCTGACTCGATGTCGGCACACCTCAGCCTCGCGGGTCCGAATCCCTGTCAGGTCAGCGATCCGGTGGAGGCGATGTGTTGCACGACACACTGTCCGTCGTCACCTCAAAGTCCAACGCACTTGGACCCCGGCCCGTTCCCCACAAAGCATCCGGTCCTCGGTGCGTGCCGGGCCAAAATATCCGGTACCCGGTGATTTCCGGACCAAACTCAAGAGGCTCAGCTCTGCCGCCGGAAGGCAGAGCTGCCTTCCGGCGGGCGCTCAGGGCGAGGCGCTCAGGGCGAGGCACTCAGGCGAGGCCGAGGGTGTCGAGGATCCAGGACAACGAGAAGGCAACCTCGCGCCAGGCGTCGTACCGGCCGCTGCGGCCGCCGTGGCCGGCTTCCATCTCGATCTTGAGCAGTACGTCCGCATCGCCGGTCCCGGTCGCCCGCAGCTTGGCGACCCATTTGGCGGGTTCGACGTAGAAGACCCGGGTGTCGTTCAGGCTGGTGATGGCCAGGATCTGCGGGTATTCCTGAGCCGCCACGTTCTCGTACGGCGTGTACGACTTCATGTAGCGGTAGACCTCGGGGTCCTCCAGCGGGTTGCCCCACTCCTCCCACTCGATCACCGTCAGCGGCAGTGTCGGGTCCAGGATCGTTGTCAGCGCGTCGACGAACGGTACCTCCGCGACGATGCCGCCGAAGGCCCGCGGTGCCAGGTTCGCGATGGCACCCATCAACAGGCCGCCGGCGCTGCCACCCTGCGCGACGATCCGTTCCGGCCTGGTCCAGCCGTCCTTCACGAGGTGCTCGGCGACGGCGACGAAGTCAGTGAACGTGTTCCGTTTGGTGAGCGTCTTGCCGTCGTCGTACCAGTGCCGGCCCAGCTCGCCGCCGCCACGCACGTGCGCGATGGCGAACACCACGCCGCGGTCGAGCAACGACAGTCGCGGGATCGAGAACCACGGGTCCATCGAGGTCTCGTACGAGCCGTACCCGTAGAGCACGACCGGCGCGTTCCCGTCCTTCGCGACATCCTTGCGTGCCACCATCGACACCGGTACCCGCGTTCCGTCCGGGGCGGTCGCCCACTCCCGGTACTGCGTGTAGGCGCTGAGATCGACGCCACCAAGCACGGGCTGCTGCTTCAGGAGTCGCCGCTCGCCAGTGTCGATAGCCACGTCGTACGTCGTGGTGGGCGTGACGAGCGAGGTGTACGAGAACCGGTAGCGCGAGTCCTCCCACTCGTCGTTCCGGCCCGGCGAGACCGTGTAGATGGGCTCGTCGAAGGTCAGCGCTTCAGGAGCACCGAACCCGGAGCCGGTACTCCGGATGACAGCGAGCTCAGTGAGGGCGTCCCGGCGGCGGTTCAGGATCACGTGGTCCGCGAAGGCATCCACTCCGAGCAGCCGGCTCGACTCGTCACCTTCGATCAGGGTGGTCCAGTTGCCGGGGTCGTCCAGCGGGGCCGTGGCCAGGGAGAAGTTCGGCGCGTCCGCGTTGTGCACGATCAGCAGTTGGTCGCCCGCGTGCTCGACGTCGTACTCGACGCCCTCGCGACGGGGTGCGACGACGACAGGATCACTGGTCGGGTCGTTGGCGTCCAGCAGCCAGGCCTCGCTGGTCAGCTTGCTGCCGAGGGAGATCTGGATCGCCTGCTGGTTGCGGGTCAGTTCGACGCCGACCCAGAACCGCTCGTCCGGCTCATCCATCACCAGGATGTCCGTCGCGTCCGTGCCGAGCGTGTGCCGCCAGACCTGGAACGGCCGCCAGGAGTCGTCCACCTTCGTATAGAAGATGGTCGATCCGTCGGCGGACCAGGCGGACCCGTAGTGCACGTCCGGCAGCTCGTCGGGCAGCAGTTCGCCGGTGCTCAGGTCCTTGATCCGCAGCGTGAACCGCTCGTCGCCGACCAGGTCGGTCGAGTAGGCCAGCAGCCGGCCGTCGGGGGAGACGTCGACGGTGCCGAGTGAGAAGAACTCAGAGTCGCCGGCCACCTCGTTGCCGTCGAGCACGATCTCTTCGCCGGCGATCTCGCCGTCGGTGGTGGGCGGCTCGTCGCCGTCGGCCTTTACCCGGCAGCTGATCGGGTACTGCTTCCCTGCGACCGTGCGGGTGTAGTACCAGTACCCGCCGTGCCGGTTGGGCACGCTCAGGTCGGTCTGCAGGGTCCGCTCGGAGATCTCGCCGAAGATTGCCTCACGCAACGATTCGAGATGCGAGGTGCGGGCCTGCGTGTAGGTGTTCTCGGCCCGCAGGTAGTCGAGTACCTCGGTGTCGGTCTTGTCCCGCAGCCACTCGTAGTCATCGACGAAGACGTCTCCGTGGTGGGTGCGTTCGATCGGCTTGCGGGCGGCGACAGGTGGCTTCAAGTCGGACATGCGGTGAGATTACTCGCCTGCCCGCCGCGGCGCTCTCAGATCTCGTACGTCGCGACGACCGGCGCGTGGTCGCTCCAGCGTTCGGCGTACGTCGGGGCGCGGTCGACCACACAGCTGAGGGCGGTGGTGGCCAGTCCGGGAGAGGCGATCTGGTAGTCGATCCGCCAGCCGGCGTCGTTGTCGAAAGCCTTGCCCCGCCACGACCACCACGAGTACGGCCCCGGTCCGTCGCCCCCGAACCGGCGGCCGAGGTCGACCCAGCCGGCGGCGAACAGGCGGTCCAGCCAGGCCCGCTCCTCGGGCAGGAAGCCGCTCTTCTTGCGGTTCGCCTTCCAGGCCTTGAGGTCCTCCTCGCGGTGCGCGATGTTGAGGTCCCCGCACAGCAGCACGTGCCGCCCGTCCTGCCGGAGGTCGCTGAGGCGCTCGGTGATCGCGTCGAGGAAGGCGTATTTCTCGGCCTGGCGCGGTGGGGTCTCGAACTCACCGGTGAACACATAGGTGCTGACAGCGGTCAAGGTGGATCCGTCGTCGAGCACGACATCGGCCTCGACCCAGCGGCCCGAACCGGAGAACCGCTGCGGTCCGATCTCGGAGCACTCGGCCTTGATCGGCCGCCGGCTGGCCACGGCAACCCCCGCGCGGCCCCTGCTGCCGTCGATCACCGGCTCGGCGTGGGCCAGATGCCACGCGTCACCGAGGTGCTCGCGGAGTACCTCGTCGGTGGCGCGGACCTCCTGCATCAGGAGTAGATCGGGATCGGTGCTCTCGAGCCAGCCGGCCATCCCTCGGCGATAAGCGGCCCTGATCCCGTTCACATTCACAGTCGCAACCTTCAACACCCCGAACACTATCCGCTACGTCCGAAAGAGGTTGCGCTATAGCCCAAGGTTCTTCGGACGTAGGGGGTTAGTTGACGGCGGTGGTGAGGATGGCGCCCAAGGATTGTTCGCAGAGGTGCTCGAGGGCGGCGGGGGAGACCTTCGGGTCGTCGATCCAGGTCAGGATGATCTGCTCGATGTAGCCCTGCCAACCGTGGCACGCGAGGTTCACCTCGGGCGTGATCTCCACCCCGAGCCCGGCGACGGCATGCACCACCCATTCACTGAAGGTCTGGCGCAGTTCGGAATGCAGTGTCCGGAGCTCAGGATCCCCGGCCGCGGACATCAGCAGAGTGGCCCGATAGAGCTGCGGCGCCTCCAGCACTGATCGGACGAACGCGCGGATGCCGCTGCGGAGTTGCTCGGCGGGCGGCAGCGACAGGTCCGGCGCGGTTCTGAGCATCACCTTGGCCGCGGCCGCCTCGATCACGGCGTACTGGAACTTCTTCTTCGAGCCGAAGTAGTGGAACAACAGGGCAGGGGAGACTCCGGCCTCGACGGCGACCAGATCGACCGTGAGCTCGCGGTGCGGGTCCGCTTCGAGCACCCGCCGGGCGGCGCCGAGGATCTGCTCACGCCGCTGGTCCGGCCTGAGCCGCGGCGATGAGGCACGGATCATACTGAACAGTCTATTGAGCATATGGTCAACAAACACTTACCTTGAGTGTCTGCTCAACAGGGAGCCGACGGACAGTGAAGAAGACCCGACGGACACCGAGATCGGCGGAGGACGCGATGGCTGGCAAGGTCGTACTCATCACAGGCGCATCCCGGGGCATCGGCGCGGCGGTGGCCCGGCGGTTGGCGAGCGAGGGCGCGACGCTGGCGTTGGTCGGCCTGGAGCCCGACGAACTGGCGAACGTGGCGGCCGATTGCGGTCCGGACGCCGGTTGGTGGGAGGCTGACGTCACCGACACCGAGTCGCTGCGGCAGGCCGTCGGGGCCATCGCCGAGCGGTACGGCCGGATCGACGTGGTGGTTGCGAACGCCGGCATCGCCGCGCCCGGGTTCAGCAGAAGCATGGACCCGGCTAGCTGGGAGCGGGTGCTCGACGTCGACCTGTACGGCGTCTGGCGCACGGTCCACACCACATTGCCGCACCTGCTGGAGAGCAAGGGCTACTTGCTGCTCGTGTCCTCGCTGGCGGCCGTCGTGCACCTGCCCGGGCTGGCGTCGTACAACGTGGCGAAGGCCGGAGTAGAGGCCATGGGCAACAGTCTGCGCGCGGAACTGAAGCACCTGGGGGTGGACGTCGGCGTCGCGCACCTCACCTTCATCGACACGGACATGGTGCGGGGCTTCGACGATCACCCGGTTTTCGGTCGGATGCGGACCGGTGTCCCGCTGGCGAGCCGCGTCTATCCGCTGGAACTGGCGGTCGAGAAGTTTGCCAAGGGCATCAAGAAGCGGTCCCGGGTCGTGCACGTGCCTGGCTGGATCGGTGCGGTCAAGGCCGTCAGGGCACTGGTGCCGCACCTGGTCGAGCTTGGCGCCCGTTTCAATGTGCCAAAGGCCGATCGTGCGGCGTTGGCCGACATCGAGGCCCGCGGCGCCGCCGAGTCCTCTCGCGCTTCCGGTGCGGGCGGTCGTGCCGACGCAGAGAAGGCCGCCAAGCGATGAAGGACTGCCAGTACGACGTAGTGCTGTTCGGCGCGACCGGCTTCACAGGCGCTCTGACCGCGCAGTACCTCGCCAAACACGCTCCAGCGGACCTGAGGTGGGCTCTGGCCGGTCGCAACCTCACCAAACTCGAGGCAGTCCGTTCAAAGCTCGGCATCGAGATCGACCTGCTGCAGGCCGATGTCGGGAATGCCAAATCGCTTACGGTGATGGCCGAGTCAGCCCGGGTCGTCATCACCACGGTCGGCCCGTACATCCGGTACGGCGAGCCGATGGTCGCTGCCTGCGCGGAAGCCGGCACCGACTACCTGGACCTGACGGGTGAGCCGGAGTTCGTCGACCGGATGTACCTCGCACACCACGCGCGGGCGGTCGAGACCGGCGCCCGGATCGTGCATTGTTGTGGCTTCGACTCGATCCCGTACGACCTCGGCGTCCAGTTCACCGTCGAGCAGTTGCCGGAGCGGGTGCCGATCCAGGTCGAGGGGCTGGTCCGGGCTGGCGGCAGGCCGTCCGGTGGCACTGTTCACACAGCGATCAACGCCTTCTCACGCGGCAAGCAAAACCTCCAGGCGCATCGGGCTCGGCGTCGGGCGGAGCCGCCTCTCGCGGGGCGTTCCGCGAGGGCAGTGGCGGGTAAGCTCCACCGCACGCAAGGGTTCTGGGCTGTGCCGCTGCTCACGGTGGATCCGCAGATCGTGGCGCACTCGGCCGCTGCTCTGGATAGTTACGGCCCCGACTTCCGGTACTCCCACTACGCTGCGGTCAAGCAGCTACCGGTGGTCGTCGGGGGCATAGCTGGTCTCGGGCTACTGGCAGTTGCTGCGCAGATCCCGCCGGCCAGGAACGCACTACTGGGCAGGTTCAAGGCAGGCGATGGTCCGAGTGAGGAGCGCCGCGCCAAGTCCTGGTTCAAGGTCCGCTTCGTCGGTTCCGGTGGCGGCAAGCGGGTCGTCACCGAGGTGGCCGGCGGCGATCCCGGGTACGACGAGACGGCGAAGATGCTGAGCGAGTCCGCCCTCTGCCTGGCCCTGGACGATCTCCCGAAGACCGCCGGCCAGGTCACCACAGCCGTCGCAATGGGCCCGGCCCTGCGCAAACGCCTGACGGCTGCCGGAATCACCTTCCGCGTGATCTCCGAAGTGGACTACTGACCTGCGAACCGCAGCTCGAGCTGTGCCGGGCGGGTGCCGAGGATCCGCATCGTCCGCTCGATCGAGCAGTCGTCCGCCACCCATTGCGTGCGATCGGCCAGAGCTCCCACAAGGCGCATATGCGTACTCCTCATCTCTCCCTCTGGCTCTAGCTTCCCGTAGCCAGATCGGGTGTAGGCTCCTGGCTACGGGAACAAAAGTCAGGATCGCCGGCGCCAGCCTCGCCCACGTCTCAGGCCGCCTGGCGCGACACTCCAGCCGTACGCCGTCCTGAGCTGAGCACCCTTCGCCGGGCGCCGCCGCTCCGCCGCCGAGGCCAGGTCCGGCAGACACGATTCGCAAGGAGGTCGACGAACATGACGAAGAACGACCGCCTCTTCCTGATCACCGGCGCAACGGGGAACACCGGGAAAACCACCGTGCAACTGCTTCAGGAACGAGAGCATCGGGTACGCGCTTTCGTGCACCAGGAGGACGACCGCTCGCGGCAGCTCGCTGCCGCGGGAGCCGAAGTCGTCGTGGGCGACCTGCTCGACCTCCACGACGTGAGCTCCGCCCTGCGAGGAGTGAGCGGAGCTTACTTCTGCTACCCGATCGCCCCGGGCCTGCTCGACGCCACGGTCACGTTCGCGCAGGCGGCCACCGAGGCCGGCGTCCGATCGGTCGTCAACATGTCGCAGATCTCCGCCCGCCGGGAAGCCGTCAGCAACCAAGCGCGCCAGCACTGGCTCGGCGAGCGCCTGCTCGACCGCACCACCATGCTCACCGCGCACCTGCGGCCGACGTTCTTCGCCGAATGGATCAGCTGGTGGTGGGGACGCCAGGGAGACGAGGGCGTGCTCCGCTTTCCGTTCGGAAACGGCCGTCACGCTCCCG
>JAWWPC010000165.1:0-21072 GCA_033851055.1 Kribbellaceae bacterium
AACATCACCACCGCCCTTGCGACACCACGCCCAACGACCTCACCGACCGCTGCAGACCCTCAAGACCCGCTGATCAACAACCCTTGCCGCAGGCCCTGCTGCTGGGACCGAGGCCGAAATCTGTATATCGGAATCGATATGACATATCGATTCCGATCTACAGATTTCGAGCTCGACCCCCGCCCCGCACCCGTCGTGCTACCAACTGAACGTCGCTTGCAACCTGTCGGACCGACGCCCTGCTGATCGACGACTTTGCCGGAGCCCTCAACTTCCCCCGGGTGGCCGAGCTCGTAGCCCATTTTCCTCAACGCTCACCACGACGTCTTCAACCACGCAGCTTGAAGGTGAGTTTGACGCCTCCGCCCGCAGGGCCACAAGACATTTATTTTCTGCACAGCACCGCATTAACTGAGAATCGACTGAGACTCACCAACTGAGAATCGCCTGAGACTCCCTATCTCAATCTCACTCTCCGCGTTTATGTCACAGCGGATGGCACATCAAGGTGCTGCGACGCACGTGGTGCACATCACTGAATTGCACAGATTCTCACCTTCTCCGGCGTTTGGACGAAACTGCCAGGGATCTCTGACGCAATCCTCAATCTGCGAGGCTAACGTCTCTGGTGTGGCAGTTAGCCGACTGCGACAAGAAAAACACTAGGAGCAACCATGAGCCTCAAGAAGATCGCCGTACTCAAGCCGAAGCACACCCCGAAGCACAAATCCGCCAAGCCCGCGAAGAAGACCCGCCGTCCCATCGAGCACTGACAGAAACCTCTCGGGAATATCTCAACCCATTCCCAACAAACCACGCTAACATCTTTCATATCGCAGTCAAACCGACCGCGGAAAACATATAGGAGAAGCCATGAGCCTCAAGAAGATCGCCGTGCTAAAGCCGAAGCACACCCCGAAGCGCAAGCCCGCCAAGAAGACCCGCCGCCCCATCAAGCACTGACCGAACCCTCTCAGAAATATCGCAACCCAGTCCCAAACAGCAACACCAACGCCATTCATCGCAGCCAACTGACTGCGGCAAAACATATAGGAGAAACCATGAGCCTCAAGAAGATCGCCGTACTCAAGCCGAAGCACACCCCGAAGCGCAAGCCCGCCAAGAAGACCCGCCGCCCCATCAAGCACTGACCAATAGCACTACGACGAGGCGGGTCCGCGACCTGGTGTCGCGGGCCCGCCCCGTGCGTTTCCAGGTTGAATCCAGGATTTGGAGAGCAAGTGACCACGAACGACGAGCCGCAGACAGTGCAGTTGCAGGTGCCCGCACCGCCCCGGCGGCGACGGGGCCGGCATCGCCGCCGCGGACTACTTCATTCTCGTCGCCGCGCCGCGCTCTCCGATCCTGCAGGGCCGCCCGGCCTCTCGACGGATGCGAGCCCCGTCCAGGCGGACGACCCCGGAGAAGATGCGCCCCGCGCCGCAGCCCACCTGACGGTCCGGCAGGCGTTCGCCCGCTTCTGGCCGATGACCCGCGGCGATCGGCGCTGGTTCGTGCTGATCTGCCTCGGCGTGATCGTTGCTGCCCTCTGTGAGACCGCCGCGATCCTGCTGTTCAGCAATCTGACCGACAATGCGCTCCAGCAGGGATCGCTCGCCGCATTCTGGACGCCCGCAGGCCAATGGCTGGTCGTCGCGGTCCTCGGCGCGATCATCGGTTACCTCGGCAACTCCCTGGCCGTCTGGACCGCCGAGCGCTTCATCCTGCGGTTGCGGGCCCGCGTCTTCGGGCGAGCCCAGGATCTGCCGCCCGACTTCTTCCATCGGAATCGCCAGGGCGACCTGGTCGAACGCCTCACAGGAGACGTCGAAGCCATCGAGGAGATGGTCGTGTCGTCAGTCATCGGCACTGTCTCGGCGATCTTCCGCATCCTGCTGTTCTCCGCCGCCGCCATCTGGCTGCGCTGGGATCTTGCGCTGGCCACCTTCGTTCTCGCCCCGCTGCTGTGGCTGACAGCGAAGATCTTCTCGGGCCCGCTCAAGCGCGTCGCCCGCCAGGAACGGGTTGCCGACGGAGCGATCACATCTGTTGTCGAGGAGTCGCTCGGCACGATCGTCCTGACCCAGGCCTACAACCGGAAGGCAGCCGAGGAGAAGCGACTGCACCGCGAGGCGAGCGCGTGGATGCGCGCCTCGGTGACCGGCGCCCGCCGGAGCGAGCTGTACGAGCAGGTCGTGGAGGTCATCGAGACGCTCTGCGTGCTCGGCGTGATCGGAATCGGCGCCTGGGAGATCGCCAAGGGGCGAATGACCCTCGGTCAACTCCTAGCCTTCGCCGCCTTCCTTGGCTACCTCTACCCACCGCTCCGCAGCCTCGGCGAGCTGAGCCTGACGGTTACGACCGCCACCGCGGGCGCCGAACGGTTGCTGGAAATCCTCGACGCCGACCTCGCCGTCACCGATCCGCCGCCGGGTCGGGCCGCAGAGCTTCGGCACGTGCGGGGGATGGTGGAGTTCGACCGGGTCGCCTTCGGCTATCCCGGCGCGGAGGAGCGAACCCTCACCGGTTTCTCACTGACTGTCCACCCGGGGGAGTTCACCGTGATCACCGGACCGAGCGGCGCCGGCAAGTCGACGCTCTCGAAGCTGCTGCTGCGCTTCTACGACCCCACGGAAGGGGAGGTTCGCCTCGACGGCGTCCCCCTGCGCACGCTGCCGATCTCCCGCCTGCGGGAGATCGTCACATTGCTTCCACAGGAGACTCTGATTCTGCACGACACCATCCGCGAGAACATTGCCTGCGGCCGGCCCGACGCCACCGACCTGGAGATCATCCAAGCGGCCAGAGAGGCCGCCGCGCACGACTTCATCGTCGCCCTGCCCGACGGCTACGACACCCGCATCGACCAGCACACCGCCCAACTGTCGGGTGGGCAACTGCAGCGCATTGCCATCGCCCGCGCGATGCTCCGCGATGCGCCCGTGCTCGTCCTCGACGAACCCACCACCGGACTGGATGCGCTCGCAGCGCACCGCGTTGTCGGCCCGCTACGCAAACTGATGTCCGGACGCACCACCATCATGATCACGCACGACCTCAACCTGGCCCCGCACGCCGACCGTGTTCTCGTGCTCGATCAGGGGCGACTGGTGGAGACGGGCACGCATCGTGAGCTGCTGGCGCAGAACGGCCTGTACGGGCAGCTGCACGCAGCGCAGACCGGAGTCGAGCCGGTACTCCCGGTGCAATTCGCTGCCGTCGAGGGGGGCTGAGACGTCGAGGGGGCCTGGGACATCGAGAGGCCTGAGACGTCGAGAGTCCTGAGATGAGCCGAGGCGGGCGGAACTTCAGCGGTGGTGACTGTGGAGAACGGGTTCGCGTTCTTCTTCGGTGGTGCCACCCCAGACGCCGTACGACTCGCCGACCACGAAGGCGTGGTCCCGGCACTGGCGCTGCACCGGACAGGTCCCGCACAACGACTTCGCCAGCACCTCCCGGGCATGCTTGCGCAACCCGCGCTCGGACTCGGCCGAGAAGAACAAGTCCGGGTCGACGTCCTTGCAGGCCGCTTGGTCCTGCCATGCCCAGTTCTCGATCAGGGGGTAGGGCAGACCGTCGGGCGCTTTGGTGACCGCCCCGGCCGGCGGCTTGCGCGGGCTCATGGTCGATTCCGGAAATGGTGAGCCATGACGAATACCTCGGACTGGACTGGCTGTGCACGGCTTTCTGCATAACCGCGCGATCCCAACCCAGGTACCCGGGGCCGAAACGTTCCACCCCACGCTGCGCTCGCGCTACCCACCGTCGCGAACACCCACGGCGAAAAGGCTGAAGGGAACGTTAGGAATAATTGCCCCAGGCCCCTTTTCCGGCTAGGTCGCCGCCGCGCGGATCCGCGGTCAAGGTCCTGTTCGGACGGTTGTGATACCCCTGGGTATCAACGGAGAGGGGAGCCGATGAGCTGGTGGATCCTGCACGTCGACCTCGATCAGTTCGTGGCCGCCGTTGAGGTACGCCGCCACCCGGAACTGCGCGGCCTGCCCGTCGTGGTGGGCGGATCAGGTGATCCGACCCGGTCGCGCCAGGTGGTCGCCACGGCGTCGTACGAGGCTCGGCAGTTCGGGGTGCATTCGGGCATGCCGCTCCGGGCGGCGGCGCGGCGTTGTCCGGAGGCAGTGTTCCTGCCGACCGATCCACCGGCGTACGACGCGGCGTCGGTGGAGGTGATGGACACCTTGCGGCAGTTCCCGGTGATCGTCGAGGTGTGGGGCTGGGACGAGGCGTTCCTGGGTGCGGAAACCGATGATCCGGAGGTACTGGCCACCGACCTGCGGGCGGCGGTCCTGGCCCGGACCGGGCTGTCGTGCTCGATCGGCATCGGCGACAACAAGGTGCGGGCAAAACTCGCCACCGGGTTTGCCAAGCCGGCCGGCATCTACCGCCTGACCGCGGCGAACTGGGAAGACGTGATGGCGCACCGGCCGGTGCGCGACTTGTGGGGCATCGGCAGCAGGATGTCGCAGAACCTGGCCGAGCTGGGCCTGGAGACGGTGGCTCAGCTGGCGGCCGCCGATCCAGCCACGCTGAAGGAGCGGTTCGGGCCACGGTTGGGCGGCTGGTACCACAGCCTGGGTCAAGGCCTCGGTGATACCCGGGTGACCGACGTCCCGCGAGAACCGGTCTCGCGCAGCCGCGAGATCACCTTCGCCACGGACCTGACCGACCAAACCGAGATCGAAGAACAGCTGGTGAAGATAGCGACCGAGGTTACCCGGGACGTGGTCGCCGAGGGGCGCCGGATCCAGCGGGTAGCGGTCAAAGTCCGGTACGCCTCGTTCTACACGCCGATCAAGAGCCGGAAGCTGCCCGAGATCACCCAGGATCCCGACGAGGTGGCCCGCGCCACTCTCGTCGTACTGGCGAAGTTCGATCTCGACCGGCCGGTCCGGCTGCTCGGCGTACGGGTCGAGTTCGCGCCACCTCAGGACAGGACCGTGCCAGGCCCTGACGCCGCGGAAGTCTAAACTCCGGACGCCATCCCGGCCAAGGCCACCGAGGACTACGCCCGCCTGCCATAAGCAAAAAGCACAGCCCCCACGGGAACAGGGGAACCGTGGGAGCTGTGCGCATGTGGGGTTCAGGTCAGGTGATAGACCCGGCGAGCGGTATCGCCGAAGACCGCGTCCCGCTCCTTGTCGCCGAGGCCCGCGGTCAACTGCTCCGCCGCCTCGACCACTTGACCGTACGACGCGGCCAGCAGGCAGACGGGCCAGTCCGATCCGAACATCACCCGGTCCGGCCCGAAGGCCTCCAGTACGACGTCGACGTACGGGCGGAGGTCCGCAACGGTCCAGTCGGTCCACGAGGCCTCGGTCACCATCCCGGACAACTTGCAACTGACGTTGGAGAAGCCGGCCAACTCCCGCAAACCCGTTGCCCAGGGCTCCAGATCACCACCGATCACCGGCTTCGAGATGTGGTCCACCACAAACGACAACTCGGGGAAAGCCGCCACCGTCTCCACCGCAGCCGGCAGGTGCGGCGTCTTCGTCAGCAGGTCGTAGACGAGTCCGGCCCCAGCCACCGCAGCAAGTCCGTGCCGTACGTCGTCGCGACAGAGCCAGCGCGGGTCCTCCTCATCATGGACCTGGTGCCGGATGCCCTTCAACCAGGCGCCGTCCGGCCTCTCCCGCAACGCGGCCAGGGTAGTCGCGACATCAGGCGCCCGCAGATCGACCCAGCCGACCACACCGGCAACCAAGTCGTTGCTAGCAGCAACTTCCATGAACTCAGGCGTCTCCGCTGGAACGCTGACCGTCTGCACCACAACGGTCGCGCTCACCCCTGCGGCCGAGGCCAGCGGGGCCAGGTCGTCGACGGAGAAGTTCCGCCGCACCGGGTCCAGCTCAGGGCCTACCATCCAGGTCTGCTCCCGGACCGCCAAGTCCCACAGGTGGTGGTGTGCATCGACACGTCCTTTGCTGGCCCCTTTGCCGGCGCTGTCGGTCATGCCGCTGTCGTCCCTTCCGCGTGGATGAGGCGGATCACCCGCTGGCTCATCGTGTCGTAGTTGTGGTCGTTCGCCACCTCGCCGCGGACCCGGTGGTCCCGCATCACCACCACCCGGTCGGCCAGCGTGATCATCTCCGGCAGGTCGGAGGTGATCAGCAGGATCGCCAGCCCGTTCGCGGCCAGGTCCCAGATCAACGTGTGGAAGGCGTCCTTGGTCCGGACGTCGATGCCGACGGTGGGCTCGTCGATGATCAGGATCTCGGTCTTCGCCGCCAGCCACTTCGCCAGCGACACCTTCTGCTGGTTGCCGCCGGACAGCGTGCCGGCCAGCTGCAGCGGCGATGCCACCCGAATGCCGAGCTGCTCGACGTAGTCGGCGACCATCGCGGCCTCCGCCTTCGCCGGGACATACCCGAAGAGCTTCTGGAGCCGGTCCCATACCGTTACCGAGATGTTGCGGCTGACCGACTGCTCCAGGAAGACTCCCTCCTCCTTACGGTTCTCGGTCACATAGCCGATCTTGTGGGTCCGCAACGCCTCGCGGACATTGCGGATCCGCACGGCCTTGCCGCGCACCCGGACCTCGCCCGCGGTGATCCGATCCAGCCCGAGCAGCGCCTTGGCCAGCTCGCTGCGCCCGGCACCGACCAGCCCGTAGAGCCCGACGATCTCGCCCGGCCGGACCGTCAGGTCCACCTCCGCGTGCCCGGTCGCCGTACTGACTCCTGATAGTTCGAGGAGCGGGGCAGCCGAGGTGTCGACTGTGCGCGGCGGCAAGGTGAGGGCTTCGTGCACACGGCCGACCATCAGGTCGACGACCTGGTCTCTGGTCAGGTCGGACAACGCACCCGACTCGAGCACAGAGGCACCGTCCCGCAGGACCGTGACTGTGTCACAGATCTGGAAGACCTCCTCCAGCTTGTGACTTACGAACAGCACCGCGCAGCCGGCGTCCTTCAGTTTGCCGACCACCCGGAACAGGCGCTCGGCCTCGTTCGGGGTGATGGATGCGGTCGGCTCGTCGAGCAGCAGTACGCGGCTCTCGATCGACAGTGCCTTGGCGATCTCGACCAGCTGCGCCTGCGCGACGGACAACTCGGTGACGGGCTTGTCGGGGTCGAGGTCGAGGTCCAGCTCGGCCAGCCAGCGCGCTGCCTCGGAGCGGATCCGCGACCGGTCGACCAGACCGCGACTCGTCGGCAGCTTCTGCAGCAGGATGTTCTCCCCCACTGTGAAGCCCGGGATCAGGTTGCGCTCCTGATGCACCACGCCGATGCCCGCCGAAGCAGACTCGTGCGGCGAGCCGAACTGCACCTCGCTGCCATCAAGAACCAACCGGCCACCGTCTGGGCGGTAGAGCCCGGTGATGACCTTGATCAGCGTCGACTTCCCCGCCCCGTTCTCCCCCAGCAGCGCGTGAACCGAGCCCGCCTCCAGCTTGAGAGTCACCTCGTCCAACGCCCGTACGCCGGGGAACAGCTTGTCGACCTTGTCCGCCATGAACAGCGTCACGAGACACCTCCGGCCACTGCGGCGTCGGGCGCCTTGACGACCGAGCGGCGCTCCTGCCGGCGGGTACGGACCTGTCCGAGCACTACTGAGCCAAGCACTACGGTGCCGACGACGAAGTTGACCCAGCTCGGCTCGAGCGAAAACTCTGCCCGGGCGGTGTCCACGAACCGCACGATGAAGGCAGCGAGCACGGTCCCGAGCACCACGGCCGATCCACCGGTCAGCAAGGCGCCACCGATGATCGGCGCGGCGAAACTGGGCAGCAGCCAGTCACCGCCGATGCTCTTGTTCACGCCGGGCGACGAGGCCACGGTGAGGATTGCCGCGACACCGAGGATCGCGCCGGACAGTGTGTGCGCGATGATCACCGACCGGTCATTGGAGATCCCGGACAATTTGGCCGCGATCGGGTTCCCGCCCGAGGCCAGCAGGTGCCGCCCAGGCACAGTACGACGCAGCATCAGCGCCAGCAGGCCGGCAACCACCAGCGCGACCAGGAAGATCAACGGCAGCACACCGAAGACGGCGTACGAGCCGAAGTCCTTCAGGCTTTGCGGATAGGCGTCGACCGTGCGAGTCCCGACCAGGCGGTACTGGACCCCCAGCAGGATGGTCATCGTGGCGAGCGTGACGATGAACCCATTGATCCGGGTCAGCACCACCAGCAGGCCGTTGACCAACCCGGCCAGCGACGCAAGCAGGAAGCCGATCAGCAGTGCGAGCGGAACCGGAACGCCGTGGTCGGCCATCAGCACACCCATTGCGACCGCGGCGAAACCGCCCATCGCACCGACGGCCAGGTTGAGCTGACCGACTGCCAGCACCACCATCTGCGCCAGCCCGATCAGCACCGGCACGGCGAGGAACTGCAGCAGCACCCGCAGCGAGTTGGCCCCCAGCAGGTCGCCGTTGGACGCGATCACCAGACCGACGAAGAACACCACACAGATGACGAGCAAGGTCATCTCGGTCGTCTTGGCGAACCGCCTCATCGTTTTCTCACCTCCTGCCGGTCGGACAGCTTTGTCCGGATCCGGTCGGTCGACAGCGCCGCCAGGAGGATCAGCCCGAGGTAGATGTTCAGGCTCTCCAATCCGACGCCGAACAGGTCGAGGCCCTTGCGGATCACCGAGGTCAGCGTCGTACCGAGCAAGGTGCCGACGATGGAGACGTAGCCGCCGGCCAGCAAGGTGCCACCGAGGATCGGGCCGAGGAACGACGGGAGCATGAACTCCTCGCCGATGGTGGCTGTGATCGAGCCGGTGCTGACGGCAAGCATGAAGCCGGCCAGCGCGGCCAGGCAGCCCGACATCGCGTGAGCCATGATCACCCGGCGGGCCGTCGGGATGCCGGACAGCTCGGCGGCCTTGACGCTGGTGCCGGTCATCAGGAGCTCACGACCGAGCTTGGTGCGGCTGTAGATCCAGCCGACGATCAGCATCGCGATCACCGCGAACATGGCCAGTTGCGGTACCGCGGGCGAGCCACAGACGTTGCCCACGCAGACGTCGGCGAGCGAGTAGTTGCGCAACTCCCGCATCCCCGGCGGCTTCGTCACGAACGCCGCGTTGTCCGTCAGCGAGGTATAGACGAGCGGGATCATGCCGAGCAGCAGGAAGTCCAGTGCCAGCGTGACGACGAACGAGTTCACGCCGGTCCGGGCGATCACCCAGCCGGCCAGCGCGCCGATCGCCGCACCGGCGATGAGGCCGACCAGCAGGCCGGCGTACAGGCCGAAGTGCCACAGGTCGTAGGAGATGCCGGTGATCATCATCGAGAACGCGGCCATCCGGCCGACCGCCAGGTTCATGTGGCCGATCGACAGCACGCACATCTGGGCCAGGCCGACGACGGTGAACATCGCGATGTCACGCAGCAGCGGGAAGACGACGAGTTGCTGGTTGAAGAAGGCCGGCCGGAGCACGCCGAAGAGCGCCGACAGAGCGACCACCAGGATCAGTAGGCCGATCCGCTGGTTCGCCCACCACGGGGTCTTCCCACCCCGCGGCGCATCGACCGGGGTCTCCGGCTCCTGCAGCGCCGCGCTGGCGGTCTCGGAGACCGGTGCGCTCACGACACCCGCCGGTCGTCGATCGCGTCCCGGTCCCAGTCGATCCCGAGCCCCGGGGTGTCCGGCGCGACCGCGTGCCCGTCCACGATCTCCATCTCGGTGCCGGTGATCGCCCGCAGCTGCGGGATGTGCTCCACATACCGCCCGTTCGGTACGGCGGCCGTAAGGCTGACGTGCAGCTCCATCAGGAAGTGCGGGCAGACCTCCAGGTTGAACGTCTCGGCCAGGTGCGCCACCTTCAGCCACGGGGTGATGCCACCCACCCGGGCGACGTCCACCTGGACGATGCCGGCGGCCCCGGCGGCGACGTACTCGCGGAACTGCGAGACCGAGTACATCGACTCGCCGACCGCGATCGGGATGGAGGTGGACTCGGCCAGCCGGACGTGCCCGGTCAGGTCATCGGCCGGCAACGGCTCCTCGAACCAGCTCAGGTCGAGCGGCTCGAAGGCCTTCGCCCGGCGCTTCGCTTCGGCGTACGTCATCGACTGGTTGGCGTCGACCATGATGTCCAGCGCGGGCCCGACCGCGTCCCGGACCGCGCTGAGGCGTTCCAGATCCTCGTGCACGCGCGGCTTGCCGACCTTGAGCTTGACGCCCGGCCACCCCGCCTTCTGCGAGGCGAGCGAGCCGGCGACCAACTGGTCCGTTGTCAGGTGCAACCAACCGCCCTCGGTGTCGTACAGCGGCACCCGCTGGCGGAAGCCCCCGGCCAGCCGCCAGAGCGGTTCGCCGGCCCGGCGGCAGCGCAGATCCCACAGCGCGGTGTCGATCGAGGCCAGCGCGAGCGAGGTGATCGCCCCGACCGTGGTCGCCCGGGTGGACGCGAACAGGTCGAACCAGAGGCCCTCGACGTTGCGAGCGTCAGCGCCGACCAGCCGCGGCAACAGGTGATCCCGCAGCATCGCGAGCACCGCCGTACCGCCGGTGCCGATCGTGTAGGAGTAGCCGAGTCCGACGTTGCCGTCGGTGGTCTCCAGCTCGACAAAAACCGTCTCTTGCTTGAGGAAAGCCTGGACGGCATCGGTCCGTACCGTCTCGACCTCCAGGTCGACCAGGAAGGCCTCGGCCCGGCTGATGGATGTTGTAGGCAAGCTCTTCGATCCGTTCACTGGCAGCTCAGCTGGGCGGCGAAGTCCTTCTGCAGTTGTGCCGTCTTCGCCTTCCGCTCGTTGTCGTAGGTGTCCACGTTCGCCTTGGTGACGACGAAGGAGCCGGAGTCGACGATCACGCCGGGCTGCTTCATCGTGCACTGCTTGGAGCCGAGCAGGGCGAGCAGCCAGCCGCCGACGTACGCCTGGCCGACCGGGTTCTGGGTCACCGTGGCGGAGACAGCGCCGGACTTGATGCCGCTGAGGATCTTGGCGTCGTCGTCGATCGCCACCACCTTGATCGGCAGCTTGCTGCTGGCGACGCCGTCCGCGGCGGCGACCGCCGGGTTGTACGCCGTGGTGACGATGCCGTTGATCTCCTTGCCCTTGGAGGCGAGCAGGTCGGCGACCGCCTTCTGCGCGGTCTGCAGGTCTGTGTCAATGTCGGTGATCACCGGCAGTTCCTTGACCTTGCCGCCGGTCTCGGCCACCGCCTTCTTCACACCGGCGATCCGGCGCTGCGTGTTCGAGTCGACGTTGTTGCCGGTCAGGTGCACCAGCGTGCCCTGCCCACCCATCGCGTCGATCGTTGCTTTCGCCGCCTTGTACGCCGCCGTCTCGACGTCGGTGGACAGGCAGAAGTCGGCCGAGTTGGTATCACCGGCCGGACAGGAGGCCAGCGAGCCGACCGCAAAACCCTTGGCCTTCAGATCCTCGAAGGTCGAGTTGATGTCGGTCGGCGACACCCCGAAGATGCCGAACGCGTTGTAGCCCTGGGCGGCCAGCGAGTTGATCACGTTGTTCTGCTTGCCCTGGTCCCACTCGGCGGTCTCGTTGAACGTCACATCACCGAGCTTGAAGTCCGTCTTGTCCTGCTGCGCGGTGGTCTTCCAGGGCTGGAAATACGGATGCGCACCACCCGGAATCAGGGCAAGCTTGACCTTCGACCCGTCCTTCAGCTCGACCGGACCGGTCGACGTACTGGCGGAGGCACCGTTACTCGCAGTGCTGCCACCGGAAGCAGCGGTGTTGTTCTTAGTGCTGCAGCCGGTGCTGACGAGGGCGATCAGGGCCAGCCCCACGGCCGTCTTGCGGTACCAGGAGGCAGGGTGTGGGGCAGGGAAACTCATAGCGCGAACTCCTCGAAGATCCTATAGGATATTGCCAATCCGATGCTGCCCCCTCACACTGGTGGCGTCAAGACATGTCGTGGTAACGAAACGAGTCGGGCTGTAGTGCCTGGAGGAGCGACTATGGCGGATGAGCACGTGGGACTGGCGGGGCAGCTCACACGTCTGCCCCAGCGACAGGTGCTGAGCGACGACGTCTACGAGACCGTCAAGGGCCTGATCATGGACAGTGTGGTCGAGCCTGGCACCCGGCTGAACATCGACGCGCTGACCCGGGAGCTCGGCATCTCTCAGACGCCGATCCGCGAGTCGCTGGCACGGCTGGAGTCAGACGGCCTGGTAATCAAGGAGCCACTGCGCGGTTACCGGGTGTCGTCCCGGCTGACCCGGGAGGAGTTCGAGGACCTCTTCGAGTACCGGATGCTCATCGAGCCCTGGGCGGCCAGCCGCGCCGCCGAACTGTCCTCCGCCGAGGACCTGACCCGGCTCAAGGACGAGATGCTCAGTTATACCGAGGTCCCGGACCGGCCGGACTACGACAGCTACAAGGCGATGGCGGCGCACGACCAGCGCTTCCATGACCTGGTGCTCGAGCTGGCGACCAACGACACCGCGCGGCAGTCCTTCGCCCGCACCCACTGCCACCTGCACTTGTTCCGGCTGTACTACCCCGGCACCGTCGCGACCAAGGCGCTGCGCGAACACAAGATGGTGGTCGCCGCGGTCCGGCGCCGCGAACCAGCCGAGGCGTTCGCAGCGATGCGGGCGCACATCGAGGCCTCCCGACAGCGTCTGCTGCCGGTTTTCGACAAGGACTAGTGTCGCTTCACGCGACACCATTCGACGAAGGAGAATCTGTGCAGCTGCTCCGCCTCGGTCCGGTCGGCGAGGAACGCCCCTACGTGCGCGCCGCCGACGGCACCGTCCATGACCTGAGCTCCGTCACCGCCGAGATCGACGGCGCCTTCCTGTCCGCGGACGGCATCGTCCGGGCCCGCGCCGCGCTCGAGGCTGGCACGCTCCCGGTCGCCGACGTCTCGCAGTTGCGGGTGGGTGCTCCGATCGCCAGACCCGGTGCGGTGGTCTGCATCGGCCAGAACTACGCGGCCCACGCTGCCGAGTCCGGTGCCGAGCCGCCCGCCCAGCCGATCGTCTTCTTCAAGCACCCGAACACCGTTGTCGGCCCGTACGACGAGGTGCTGGTGCCGCGCAACAGCTCCAAGACCGACTGGGAGGTGGAGCTTGCCGTCGTGATCGGCAAGACGGCCCGGTACGTCGGGTCGGACGAGGAGGCGCTCGCCTGCATCGCCGGGTACGCGGTCGCCAACGACGTGTCCGAGCGCGACTTCCAGCTGGCCGTGTCCGGCGGGCAATGGTCGAAGGGCAAGTGCAGCGAAACATTCAACCCGCTCGGCCCGGCCCTGGTCCCGGCGGACGAGGTGGAAGATCCACAGACGCTGGATCTCAAGTCCTGGGTGAACGGTGATCCGCGGCAGGACTCCAACACCCGCGACATGATCTTCTCCGTCGCCACCCTGATCCGCGACCTGTCCCAGTACATGACGCTGGACCCGGGCGACATCGTCAACACCGGTACGCCGGAAGGCGTGGCGTTGTCCGGCCGCTTCCCCTACCTCTCCCCCGGCGACACCGTCGAATGCGAGATCCAGGGCCTAGGTCGCCAACGCCAGGTGATGGGCCAGGCCTGAATCCCCGGTGTTTCCGATCATCGGTCCGTTGTTTCCCGGCGTGTCGGCGATCATCGGGCCCTTGAAGCCAACTGGTTCAGCGACCCTGGTGGATCAGGTCGGGTCAACGGACGAAACTGGCCGGGTGGGCGACAGCCGGGAAAGCTGTTGCCGGGTCGGCGGGAGTGGGGCACTGTCGCCGGCATGACTTCTACTGTGCGCACAGTCACGTTCGACACTCACGACCCCTATACGTTGGCGACCTTCTGGGCCAAAGTGCTCGGCGTCAGCATCGCCGACGATGACGAGCCGGGTGATCCGGCCGCGACAGTCGCCACCGGCTCGATGACGCTACTGTTCTGGCAGAACCCCGACACCAAGTCCGTCAAGAACCGGATCCACCTGGATCTGCAGCCGGATGGTCCCCGCGATGCGGAGGTCGAGCGGTTGCTGACCCTCGGAGCTACCGTGGCCGACGACCGGCGAACGCCGGACAAGCTCGAGCCTGGGGCACCTGAGGGCGCCGGGTTCGTGGTGATGCTCGACCCTGAGGGCAACGAATTCTGCGTCCTCCGCAGCGCCGCCGAACGCGCCACCACCGGCTGACGCTCACCATCCGACGACGAGGCTCCACTGGTTGCCGCGCTCGATCAGCCGCACGATCGACAGCGGTCGTACGTCGATCCGGCGAAGGGCAGCCGGTGGAGCTCCGAGGACGTGCAGCACGAGCGCCCGGACGATGGTGGGATGAGCGCCGGACCTGCCTCCTCCACCAACAACCGCTCGAGCCCGCGGCCGGTCCAGCTGCCGTAGTGACGGTCGCGGAGGGCCGGATCCGGCGCGGGTGCCAGCCCCAGCGCGTCGGCGGTCCAGATCGCGGCGCTCCGGTCCGGCGAGCATGAGGTCTGCGCGATCCAGCCGATACTCGCCGCCAGCCGCCAGCCCACGGGCTTCCTTCAGGCTGGCTTCGTCCGGGTCGCTGTCGCCGCCGAGCGCGGCCGTACCGGACTTTCACCGGTTTCCCTCCTGGCACCGCAGATAGCTCTGGAAAGCTAGCCGTCGGCCACCACCTCGGTCACCGGGCAGCTCCCCTTCGCCACGACTGCTGCGCCACGCTCCGTTGACACGCAGTCCTGGTTATACGCAGTCCTGGTGATACGCAGTCCTGGTCTCCCAGTCGTCTCACCAGCGTCTCCCCGCTCCACACCCCCGGTTCCCGCCGATGCCTACCGGCCCGCGACGCCTGCCAACGAGCCGAAGGTGTGTCACTGTTCTGGCATGACGAGTGGCGCCGTGGACGAGACGCTGCTGCTGATCCACGGACTCGGCGCCACTGGCCGGGTGTGGGACGGCTGGCGACCGCTGCTGGACGAGCACTGGCCGGGCCGGTGGTTGGCGCCCGACCTGCCGGGACACGGATCGGCCGCGCCGCTGCCGTCGTACGGTTTCGGCTCCATCGCCGCCGCCGTCGCCGCGAGTCTGCCGACCGCCGAGCGGTTCGTCGTGGTCGGTCACTCGCTGGGCGGTGTGATCGGCCTCGAACTCGCCACCGGCCGGTACGGCGTACAGGTGGACCGAGCGGTCACACTCGGAGTCAAGGTGTCCTGGACGCGTGAGGAACTCGACAAGGCGGCTGCTCTCGCTCAGCGAGAGGTGCAATGGTTCGACACGAGAGCGGACGCGGCGGCGCGGTCCCTTCGGGTGGCGGGCCTGCAGGGGTTGCTCGATCCCGACGACGAGGCGGTCGACCACGGGCTGTGCACCGAGGACGGCCGGTGGCGGTTGGCGCTGGACCCTGCGACGTTCGGCGTCGGCGCACCGGACTTGCCGAGCCTGCTCCGCGCGAGCCGGGCGAAGATCGTCCTGGCCCGCGGCGAGCTGGACCGGATGAACACCGACGCCGAGCTGCATGCGCTGCACGACCGGGTCGCCACCCTGCCGGGCCTGGGACACAACGCGCACGCCGAGGATCCCGAGGCGGTCGCAAACGTCGTCCGCGAGACCTGACCGGTTTCGATCGGAGTCAGCCAGCACTGACCACAGGCCGCGCGGCTCACCCGGCGCAAGGCTGCCCGGCTCACGCCACGCACTTGGCTATCGGGTCACCTTTGGCCCTGCAGCCTAGGAGATTCGAGTGAACCGTAGAGACGTCGAATAGAGGATCGTTGCTGGCTTCGTGCAGCGTGCCGCGTGCCGCGGTCGGGGGAAGCCGTGGTGGCCTGGGCAGGCTTCATCATCCTGCGGACCTGTCCGCGCTGTCCGTCTGCCACGGGACCGCCGACGGGGCCGGGCGGGCGGCTGATCGCGGAGCGACTCTTAAGGCCGGACAGCCGGCCCCGGATGGCGCGGCGCCGCCGAGGCCACGTCGTTCGCGCCGACGCCTCGGGGTGGGCGCCGGGTCGGCCGCGGGCCTGCCTGGACGCGCTCACAGTCGACCGGGGACAGCATGCCGTTGCTGGAGTGACGGCATGCTTCGTGTCGTACTCGTCGATCCTGGCCGCCACGGCCCGGCGGGCCTGGCGTCGGGTGGCGAACTGCTGGTCGCGGAGCAGTTTCGAACTACAGCGTCGAGCTGAACGACTCCGCCGCCGCGCATATCCGTTCCGGCGCCGTCGGCAGGTGTGACGTTTCCCCTTGTGGATAAGGGGAAACGGGTTGATGTCGGGTTCGGGAATTGTCGGGGTGGTGCGGTACAGTGAAGGCATGTTCGAAGACCTGTTCGCATACGACGTCGATGAGTTGGACACGGCCGCGGTGCTGACCGCGGCCGCGTCCAGCCGCGCGCTGCGTGAACGCCTCGAGGTCCTCGACTTGCTGCACGCGTTGCGGATCGCCGATCTGCATCATGAGGTCCGCGTCGCGGCTGGTCGGGGTGGGGAGCGGCGCCGCGTGTTCGGCGGTGCCGGCTGCCCGGAGATCGCCGAGTTCGCCCCGGTCGAGTTCGGCGCCGTGATGGGCATGTCACCCGCGGCGGCGAAGGCCTATCTCGACGACGCGGTCGGGCTGCGGCATCGGCTGCCGCTGACCTTTGCCCGGGTGCTGGCCTTCGATGCCGCGGTGTGGCGGGCCTGTAAGATCGCCCGGGCCTGCCGGGCGCTGCCCGAACAGGCTGCCGCGTTGGTCGACCGGCGGGTCGCGGCGATCGTGAATTCCGTGACCCCGGTGCGGCTGGCGACTATTGTCGATGCCGCGTTGTGGGAGGCTGACCCGGCCGCGGCGCAGGCCGCGGCTGAAGAACAGGCGCGTTCCCGGGGAGTGTGGGTTAAGCGCAGTGACGATCACGGCACTAAGTCGATTTGGGTCCGGGCCGCTGCCGGTGACGTGATTCGGTTCGACGCGACGATCGATGACATCGCTCAGGCCCTGCGCGCGCTCGGTGACACCGATACCCTCGACCAGCGCCGCGCCAAAGCCATCGGCATCATCGCCGACCCTGCCCTGGCCCACGAACTCCTCGAAGTCGCCCACCACCTCGCCAAAACCCACACCACCACCGCCGACAACACCGGCAATACCACCACCGGCAGCACCGGCGGCGCCACCACCGACACCACCGGCGGCAACGCCGACCCCGTCGGTGACGCCGTCGCCGCTGACACAGACGCCCAGCATCACAACCACGACAAGGAACGCGGCGCGGCCAGCAGCAGCGACGACAGCCACGACCACGACGGCGACGGCGACGGCCAGGAAGACTCCGCCCGCGCCGGCGATCGCGATGGCGATGGCGATCGCGATGGCAATGGAGATGGCGCTGGCGCTGGCCGGGAAGGCTCCGCCCACGAAGGCGACGGCCTGGCTGGCGACCGCGGTGACGATCACCGCGGCGACTACCCGCCCGGCCGCGGCCACAACATCGAGGAATGCCCCACCCACAACGACGACGCCTCCGGCAACGACTCTCCCTCAGACAATCGCGTTGGCGATCGCCGTGGTGATCACCGTGGCGATGGCTCGGGCGATCACCGTGGCGCTGATGCTCCGGCGGATGACTGGTATCCGGCCGATCAGCCGGGGCCGAACGACGAGGCCGACCGCGACGCCCCACACCCGAGCAGCAGCGACCTCGCCGACCCGCTCGACGCTCCGGCCCGCGTTCTGGCCGAGCCGTGGCGCGGCGACGAGGGACAAGCCCCAGACAGCGACCAGGACGACCAAGGCGGGCAGGGCAGGCAGGGTGGGCAGGGGATGGAGGTGTTCTCGCGGCGGCTGCTGGCCGGCAAACTCGCCGAGATCAAGAAGGCCGCCTACGCGACCGGGATCGGTGCCGGTGGCCGTTGCGGACCGGGCAAGGTCATCGCCTATGTGCACCTCACCGACGAGACCCTCGCCACCGGGCAGGGGGTGCTGCGGGTCGAGGAGCACGGCCCGATGATCGCCGGCCAACTCTACGAGCTGATCGGTCACGACCAGGTCGTGGTGAAACCGGTGATCGATCTGAACGACCACATTAGCGTCGATGCCTACGAGATCCCAGAGCGGATCCGGGAACGGGTCAAACTGATCTACCCGGTGGAGCAGTTCGTCTACGGCACGGTCGAGACCACGATGCGGACCGACCTGGACCACGTCGAGGCCTACGACCCGACCGGCCCACCAGGCCAGACCAGCACCACCAACCTCGCACCCCTCGGACGGTTCAGCCACCGGCTGAAAACCCACGGCGACTGGACAGTCCGACGCCTCGCCGACGGCGCGTCGGAATGGCTCAGCCCACACGGGTTCACGTTCTGGGTCGATCACACCGGCACGCACCCACTCGACACCGAGCCACTCGACACCGACCCGACCGACGACACCGCTTAACCCGTCGCCCAGTCCTGGGCCGAAAGCACGAACTCCGACCCACGACACTAAGTGTGCGCGCGCATTCGGGTCGTCGAAGTGACCTGATGGAGACGGGGAATCGAACCATGACAGCGCTCATGCCGGTGCCGAACATCTGCGGCCACGGGTTCGCGGTGTAAGTGATCGACCCTGGTGGTGCCGTGGCCGCCGCGCGGGCGAGCTCACCACCGCGATCGCTGTTGAGCAGGTAGTCACCGATACCGCCGTGGACCGAGCATCAGGTCGTCGCCGTCCTGGCCGTACATGGTGCCCTTACATCAGCCACCGACATCGGGCCCGGGCGACCGGATCGTGCGCAAAAGCCGACGGCGTGCACCATTATGTGAACCCCAGTCATCCGACACGACCAGACGTGACCGGCCGGTACACAAAGCTGCTCAGGCACGGGCTCTGGCGCTGGATCAGGCTGGTTGGGTCCGGCGGGCGGCCCAGATGCCGAGGAGGGCCAGTACGGCGGGGAGCCCGAAGGCCGTCAGGTACGCCGCGTCAGCTGAGTGTGGCTCAATCGCCGCGAAGAGCGAGCCGCCGATCGCCAAGACAGTTGCCGTCGACAACGAATCGCTGAGCTGCAGCGCCGAACTGTTGGCGCCCTGCTCCTCCCTGCTCGAGTACTCGAGGATGAGCACCGACAGTGTCGGGAAGACCGTGCCCATGCCGAGCCCGGCCAGACCCCAGCCCAGGATGCCGACCAGAACCGGCACGGCAGGGTTCAGCGTCAGCGCCGCCGCCGTGATCCCGAGCACGATCGACACCATCCCTGCCTGCAGGAAGACCGCGTGCGAGAAGGGCTGCTCCGACCGGCCTCGGTACCAAGAGGCCGCCGTCCAAGACAGCGCGCTGATCGTCAGGACCAACCCCGCGAAGGCCGGCGTGAGACCCCGCTCCCGGGTCAGCATCAGCGGCAGGAACACCTCAGCGCCGAAGCCGGCCGCCGCCACCAGCCCGCGCAAGGCGATCACCGCAGGCAGGCCGGCAGTCACCCTGAACGACCCGCTCGGCAACAACTTCGGCGCGAAGCCGGCCACAGCGGCAAGCCCCACAACGAGTAGCACCACCTGAACCACACCGCGCTGCTGCCCGCCGTAGTGCAGGAGACCGATGCCGAGCGCGACCGCGATGGCCCATCTGGCTCGCTTGTCCCACAGCGATCCCTGCGCGGTCGGCCCCGCCGGCGTACGGGCTCGTCCGAGGCCAGGTCGCATCACCAGTACGGCCGGGATCGCCAACACCGGTACGGCGAGGAAAACGACCCGCCAACTGGTGTGCGCCACGATCAGGCCGGCAATCGCCGGGCCGACCAGTGATGGCACCACCCAGCCGGTCGCGAAGGCGGCGAAGATCCGTGGTCGCAGCTGGGCCGGGTAGAGATGGCCGACGACGACGTACAGGGCGACGGTGAGCAGTCCCGCGCCGAAGCCCTGGATGATCCGCCCGGCGACCAGTACCGCCATCGTCGGCGCGATCCCGGCGATCGCGAGCCCGACCACGAACCAGGCAGTGCCATGCCAGAGCGGCCGGGTCGGACCTTTCAGGTCGCTCCAGGTACCTGAGACGACCATTGCGACGACGCCCGAGGCGAGCGGGCCACCGAAAGCCAATGCGTACCAGGGCAATCCGTCCAGCGCCTGCGCGACGGTCGGCATCGCGGTGGTGACCGCGAGGGACTCGAAGGCGACCAAGGTGATCAGTGCGACCATTCCGATCGTCAACGCTCGGTACGGCGGCGCGAGCACCCCTTGCCGGGTGGTCTGGTCAGGTTCGGCGGTCGTCGTCATGCCGAGAACATTTGGGCATCAAGTGCACTTGAAGTCAAGTCAGAGAATAGCGATGAGCCCCAGACTCTCCACTGGCTAGGGAACTTCTCGTGTGCGCTGCGAAACGGCCACGCGACCGGCTTCGAGTCGACCTGCTGTCGTTGCTGACGGCACCAGCCGCCGATCCCGACCCTTGGCCGCTATCGTGGCTCGGTGACAACGCGATTGATCGTCCTCAACGGGGGCTCCAGTTCGGGCAAGTCAGGCATCATTCGATGTCTTCAGGCGATCCTTCCCGATCCGTGGCTGGCGTTCGGGGTCGACAGCTTCATCGATGCGATGCCAGCCGCGATGCAGACATCGGACGCTGGCATCGAGTTCGGTTCGGACGGCGAAGTGATCGTCGGGCCGCTGTTCCGCCAGCTGGAAGCGGCCTGGATGGAAGGAATCATCGCAATGAGCCGGGCCGGGGCCAACATCATCCTTGATGAGGTTTTCCTTGGCGGAGAGACCTCACAGCGCCGTTGGGCAGATGCCATCGGCGACCTCGAGGTCTTGTGGGTCGGCGTGCGATGTGCCGCTACCGTCGCCGCGGGACGCGAGATCGCCCGGGGTGATCGAATCTCCGGAATGGCCGCCTCTCAGGCCGACGTGGTCCACCAAGGCGTGAAGTATGACCTGGAGGTCGATACCACCCACGCCGAGTCCATCGATTGCGCCCGTATCATCGCCCTCCACCTCAAGTAACCAGCGTCGCACGGAGCTCCGCCGACCACCGGTTCCACGCCCACTTTGAGACCCCTCGCCGGGCAGCATCACACTGCAGAAGAACAACCGGTCATGCCTATCGCACACACCGAACTGATCCGGCGCGACACCCCCAGAACGGTCCGGATACTGCTCATCAGTCCAGCTCCTTCCACATCCGCCTCCTGAGTTGCCTCAACGGTGACGACGGAACGGCTCAGGAATCAGGCGCGCGTCGGGCCCAGGCCGCCCCAGCAG
>JAWWPC010000195.1:0-62147 GCA_033851055.1 Kribbellaceae bacterium
AAGCAGCGCGCCGGGTATGGCCACACGACGCCGACCGGCAGCCGACTTCGGACCCTTGATGATCAACTGCCCGTTGGACAGCTCGGCCTGTGACTGGTGAACCCGGACAAACCCAGCCTCAGCGTCAACGTCCATACGGCGGAGCGCAGCCAGCTCACCGAATCGCAGGCTTGTGAATGTCGCCAGGAGCACCAGCATCCGGAAACGAGACGGCATCACGTCGGCGACCTGGAGAACGTCACGCATGCTCAGTACCGGCCGCTCAGGACTCCGGTCATCGCCAGCGCCCTTGATCCGACACGGGTTCCGCCTGATCAGCCCATCGTCCACAGCCGTGCTCATGATGGCTCGCAGGAGCCGGTAAGCCTTGGCAACGGATGCCTCACCAGTTCCACCGTCGAGCAGCTCGGCGCGCCACCGGCGAACGTCAGCCTCGCGCACCTTGTTGACCGGGAGATTGCCGAACGTCGGGAGCACCTGAACGCGCAAGGCGACCTCGTACCGCTCCCGAGTCGTATCCGCGAGCCTCCGCTCAGCCAGCCAGGAACTGCCGAACTCCCCACGGTCACCCGGCCGGCTGACGGGTCATACCAGTCATCACGGGACATGTCGGCTTCGACCTTGGACAGGAACAACTCGGCGTCCCGCTTGCGATCGAAGGTATGCGGCGCAGCTCGCATCAGACCATCCGGACCGCGATAACGCGCCTGCCAGCGGCCCGACTTCAGTTGCCGAACAGCTCCGAATGCGCGCTTGCCCATTAGGCGACCCGCCCGGCGGGAGCCGATGCCATCATCGCCACCATCGACGAACTCACCGAGGCGCTCCGTACCAGCTAGCCGGGCTGTTTTGCGCCACCTGATCCGCGACAGATTCACGCCAGCTGATCTGCAACGGGTGATCTAGGAGACTGAGGTGGTCATCCGTGGCGGCCCGGACTTGGTGCTATCCGCGGGGCAGTCCCGAGCCCGTTTCGATGTTGCCGCCGTGACGTGTGTTCGAAAGAATGCAGCCGCCATAGGCGCAGGCGGCAAGTGCGGAGGTGGACGACGTGGCTGTTGGTGATCGGTGGGCACAGTGGCTGCTGGAGCGCAGGTTCGCTGGCGGGGATCGTCGGGCAACGTTGCAGTACCTCGGCGGGATTCGAGACAAGGTGCTGGACAACGCTGACTTCTCCGGTGGAGAGACGCTGCTGGATGTCGGTTGCGGCGATGGCCTGATCGGTTTCGGCGCCCTCGACCGAGGCGCTGCACAGGTAGTGTTCTCCGACGTTTCCCAGGACCTGCTCGACGTCTGCGCGTCCGCTGCGTCCGACCTCGGCCTACTCGATGGATGCCGGTTCACGCTCGCCTCGGCCGACGACCTGGGACCCATCAGCGACACGTCTGTTGACGTTGTGACCACCCGCTCGGTCCTCATCTACGTGAAGGACAAGGAGCGGGCCTTCCAGGAGTTCTACCGTGTCCTCCGCCCGCACGGGCGTGCGTCGCTGTTCGAACCGATCAACCGCTTCGGCATGCCCGGCTCGCCCGGATCGCTGTGGGGCTACGACCTGCCGGGCCTGGAAGCCATCGTCGCTCGTGTCCGCTCGGTGTTCGAACAGGACGGCGATCCCATGCTCGACTTCGACGAGCGCGACCTCGTGGACCTGGCGGAGCGCACCGGGTTCACCGACATACGACTTCAGCTCCGCATCGGGGTCAAGAACCAGAAACCGCGGTCATGGGAGTCGTATTTGCGCGCAGTCCCGAACCCCAGAGTCCCCAGCCTCGGCGAGGCGATCGAGCAAGCCTTGGAACCCGGGGAGCGCGACGAGCTCACAGCCCGCCTCCGCCCGTTGGTCGAGCAGGGACAAGGCCGCAGGCGATCGGCCGTCGCATACCTGTCGGCAACGAAACAAGACACCGGGCAAAGCCCACACCAATAGACGATGCTCGGCCACACATAACGTAACCAGCGCCAATCCCGGCTTCCCCGCCAGAGTCTCGTCTCCGACTCCACGGCGACGTCGGTCTCAGCATTGCCGAACCGACCGGTGTCGCACATCACATGGCGAGCAAGTGTCGCGCATCAGGTGGCACAGGACAGTCCGTCCGCACGGACTCTTGCCGAGTTTGGCTCTTATGGATCAAGGCGCGCCTTCGGCGCGCGGCGCGGACGTGCGCATGCGGCCTCCGGCCGTTCACCGCCCGCGCCCGCTCTCGGTATCTTCAGCAGAGCCAAGAGCAATCGCCACGGGCAGGGGCCTCACGACTCCGGGATGACGGGGCCGGTTTGGCCGGCTAGGTCGGAATGGGCTGGGAAGACGCTGGGGCGGTTCATGCGCGAGCAGCTTCAGATGTGCAATTCAGGCGGGAAACCGGTCCAGCGCAGATGGGCAGGCAGATGCCGCATGTCATTGTAGAAGAGGACGGAGGAGGGCCGGTCGGGCGCGTATTGAAGGACCGTCAGGGCGGCGTTGCAGTGGTTGAGGCCGAGCCAGCGCCACTTCGGAGCGTCCATGGCGTGCCGGACGAGCCAGCCGACCAGGAAGCTATGGGTTACGACCAGTTCGTGCCGAGCCTCGTCGCCGTCTACCGGCCCGGTGAACCGCTCCAGTGCCTGGCGGGCCAGCACCGGGCCCCGCTCACGCTCCTCGTCCGTGACCTGGTCGAGGAAGCGGAGCAGGAAATGGGCGGAATCCGCCGGTAGCTCGTCCCTTTCCGGCACGTCGGGGACGTAGTCTCCGGCAGCGTCCGAAATGTGCAGAGGGACGTTCTTCAACAGGTCCCCGATCAGGTGCGCAGTCTGGGCTGCCCGAGGCAGCGGCCCGTGATGGACAGCCGAGAAGGGGATGTCCCGGAGTCGCTGGCCGAGTAGCACCGCCTGGCGGCGGCCGTTCTCCGTCAGCCCGCTCTCATCTGGCAGCGCCTCAGCGTGCCGGACGAGATAGAGGTAGCGGGTGGCTGTTCCTGTCATTCCAAACTCCTTCGCGCCCACTAACGATCTTGTGCATCGGTCGTGCTCGAAGCGCAATGACTACCAGGTCGGCCATTCGGGCCGAGCCACTAGGCCTGGGCGTCGAGTGCTAACGGCCTTGCTAACACAGCACATGGATCGGCCGGGACAAGCCTGGACAGTCCGGCCGCTTCGCGCTAGCGCCCAAGCGTGCAGTGGTCAGCGGTGGACACCCGGAACTCGACTACGGATCAGAAGGTCGTGCCACACCCGTGCCACAGCGGGAGCGCACAAGCGGGCCCGGCTGGTCAGTAACGGTCACTGGCCAGCCGAGCCCGACGCTCAGCACTTCACCGCTCAGCCAGGCGTAGCAGCCCGGATCGCCTCTGCAAGGCAGGGTTAGTCGAAGGCGCGCCCATGCGCCCTCCGGCCGAACCTCGCCCCCGGCCCCGCCCACGCGCTCGAAGGCAGTCACCAGATCCATGAGCGATCGCCTCCGGCGGGGGCCACACGACTCCGGGTTGACCGGTCCGGTTTGGCCGGCTCGGGTGGAAGTTGGGTCCGAGGTGCGTCTTACGGCCTGCCGCTCAGCCCAATCAGAGACCATCAGAAGTCGCCAGAGGGGCCGAGGTGGGGCGGCCCTACGGACGAACGACCTTGCCCCCTCGGCGTCTCCTGATCGCGCTACGCGTGGCTGACGGGAAGACGCGAGGTCCGCGCTGTGTCAGGGGTATGGGTCGTGCTGGCATGGGTCGGTCGGGTGTATCGGGGGGTAGGCAGGTATCGCGGCGGGTGATCGTGCGCGCCAGGGGACAACCGCTGGGGTGATCATGGGTAGATGGGATCTAAAGACGGCGAGGGCGGCCCACTTCCAGCAGGACCGCCGCTGGATGACGTGCCTCTGCAGATGACTGCATCCATCCCGAATGAACCGATCAGGGTCACAGGTCCGTTCCTGCAGATTGATACACAGTTGACGAACATCACTGGTTCGCCATTGGAACTCACTGCGCGACCTGGTGCCGATATCTCCGTCGTCCGGGAAGATGTCGTTGTCAGGCCACCCGCTTTCCAACACGACGTGGGTTCCATATTTACCCTTGCCCCGGGAGCAAGCTGGGCCTATAAGTCGCCGGTTAACCTGGGCTACCCCCACGAACCATCCGGGGAGATCCAGCCTCTGGCCCCCGGAGCCTATCAACTATATGCCGTCCAGCACTTCATCCCGGCAATATCCCGGCAACGCCCGAGACGGACCCAAATCTCGCATTCGATGTGCACGGCGGACCGTGGGATATCCACATTGGCTGACTGATCAGACGCCGACTTCGCCTCGTCGACTGCGTGTCCCCCAGGTGTCCCCGCTATTAGGGGGACGGGGCAGTTGTGGCTGCGGGGCGTGACGCTATACGTCGTCTTCTTCAAGGCCTGGCAGAACAGCGAAAGACGTCAGTTGACGCAACGACAGCCGGGCCAACCGGCGGAACGCTTCCTTGATCACGCAAGACCAACTGCCAAGGACCGACGTGCTCAGCGTCTGACCGCCGGTTCGCCCCGTCCCCCTGGCTGCTCGATTGTCCGGCCACCACGACGCACGTCAAGAGCGCTGCGCGTACTTCGGATCGAACAAGCGCGACTCTTGACCTGCACCACGTTGACCTGGGTTTGCAGCCATTAGGGGGACGGGGCAGGTGTGGGCCGAGGTCCGACGCCTCCGAGCCCCTAGCCTTTCAACGAAGTTCGGGCGAAGGCATGATCTTGATGTGGACTTCGAAGAGGTTTTGACCGGCGGGAATGTCTCCGCACAGGTTGTCCGGGTGGGATCGACCGTGCGAAAGGCCACGGTGACCCAAACGCCTGGTGTCGAGGCTGTACTCGCTCACCTGGCCGACACGGGCTTCGAGGGCGCTCCGCGCACATTGGGGCGAGACGACCAGGGCCGACACATTCTCGAGTACGTGCCGGGTGCTCTGGCCGACACGCTGCCGCCTTTCACCCTGGGCGAGTTGAACCGGGTCGGGCGGCTGATTCGCGAGCTCCACGACGCGATGGAGAGTTTCCAGCCGCCGGCCGATGTCACATGGCAGGTGGTAATCCCCGATCCAGCACGCGGTGATCTGATCTGCCACAACGACCTCGCTCCCTGGAATCTGGTCCGCGACGGCGAGCGATGGATCTTCATCGACTGGGACAACACGGGACCGTCTTCGCGATTGTGGGATCTCGGCTACGCCGCCCATGGGTTCGTTCGGTTTGTGCCTGGAGGCACAGTGGAGGTCGACGGCCAGCGACTGCGTGCGTTGGTGGATGGGTACGGGCTCGATGCGGATCAGCGCCGAGATCTTTCTGCGCAGATCGCGGGGCACACGCGAGGGATGTACGAGCTTTTGGTTCGCGGCGACCGGACCGGCGCGCAACCGTGGGCGCGGCTGTACGCAGAAGGTCACGCCGACCACTGGGGACCAGCCGCTGAGTACATCGAAGAACACCATGACGAATGGGTCTCGGCGCTTTTGTCGGGAGCACCCCACCCCTAGCGCGCGCCGCGGCTGTTCAGAGGTCCGCACGCTGGCGGACGGATCCACAGCCTTCATCCGCGACTCCACGGCGCTGGGCGGACATCAGTACAGCGTTCGGCTCGTCCGACCGAACGGAACTCAGGTATTCGTGTTCTCAGGGTGCTCAGATGCTGCCGGGATCGACGCACGAACTGATAGGCCGCGACAGGGTGGTGGAGATCGCGCAGCAGATCACGGTTACGCCGTGACGGCCTTGGTCTCGCGGCTATTGGGGGGACGGGGCAGGAATGGTGATGCCGCCTGAGCCCAGGAACGGGATGATCTCAACATGAAGATCTACCGTCCCAGCGAAGTTCAGGCGTACGCGGCACTGCGCGAACTCCACCTTCATATTGGCCAGATTGTCGTTCTGAGCGGCCAATTTGAGTACATGTTCATGGAGATTGTCGCGTACATCGAGAGCCCGGGTGACCTCGCTTGTCAGAGGCAATGTGTTGCAGACCTATACGGCAAGCGTGGCCGCTACATTTGGTGCCGTTGCCTTGCTGCCGTCCGCGACGCGCCGGACTTGAGCGAACCCTTGCGGGAGAACCTGATTTCGTCATGCTCTTGGTACGAGAGCAATTACGAGACCCGCAACCGCCTAGTGCATGACGCTTGGGTCTTCAACCTGACTGGCGAGGAGGCCGTGCTCGCCAGATATGTGACTGAGAAGGGCAGGTCTCACGTGGTTACGAGTGCGGACGTCGGGGCTGTTCGCGCACATGCTGATGAGATGGTCGAGCAGCAATTGCTGCTGCTTGGCAACATGGCTGAGCTACGCCGTCTTACAGAGTCGGATGTGCATAAGGATGCCTGAGCACGAGTGTCGCTCGGGAGCCGGCGGGGGGATGGCGCGCCCGTTGCTCAACAGAAGTCTGTGCCCTCCGCGCGCCCTAAGCAGAACGCCACAGCGGGCTCGTCCGGTCACTTCCGGGGAGGACAGGCAGAGGTTTACCCGGGGCCACGCCTGAATGTGCGGCGGACCTGTTGACGAGCGACGATTCCGCTACAGCCTTCGTGCCCTTCCAGCCGGACCCCGCTCGGTCCGAGCCGTGCCGATCAGTGCTCTCAGACCGTCCGCGAGGTGCCGCACCAGCTGCATGGTGATGAGATCCAGGCTGGCTAAAACGCACGAGTTGATACTGCTCACACCAAGATGACCCCCAACAACCCCCAAGCACCCCCAGCGGATCCACGGCACGCTATCTGCCTGGCGGCCGCGCCTGACTCAGTCGCAGTTCGGCCGCTATCCGGGTGGCTCCGCGCCCGGATCAGACTGGGATCAGACGGGACGGAGCCAGTAGTGGATGGCGAGCGGTCCGTCGGCGCCGTGATACCGCCGGCCCTCCTCGGACTTCTCGATCTCGAAGCCGGCGTCGGCGAAGATCTTCCGGACGATCTCGTCGTTGAGCACCAGCGGGTGCATGGAGTCCGGTACGTCGTGCATGTCGAAGCTCAGTAGCGCGGTCCCGTCCGGCTTCAGGTAGCGGCGGATGTTCTGCACGCCCTGCGCGAAGTCGAAGCCGTGGTCGAGCGCGTTGATCGACACGACGAAGTCGGCCCGGCCCTCCAGTTCGGGGACGAGCTCCTCGGCGGGCACCGAGTAGACCTCATCTGCCTTGTCGAGGTCGTGCCACTCGACCTCGCTCATGTACCGGTCCGCGAGCGGCTCCAGTACCGCGAGCGTCGCGCCCTTGAAGTACAGGCTGCGCAGCCGGCTGCCGGCGCCGACGTCGATGATGAACTTCCCTTCCCAGCCGGTCGGTTCGAGGCCTAGGATCTTCCAGTCCCGCTCCACGCATGCCCGCCAAACCTGCTCCTCGGCGCGGAAGTTGTGCCGCTTGTGGAAGTCGAGCTCACCGTTCTGGGCCGCCTCCGCCCACGCGTCTCGGTCGATGGTGGGGCGCAGTGTAGGCTTCATGGGCGTCCCAGTCGGTTCGGCTGGCTGGGATGCGTTGCCACGCAGGCGCTTGAGGCGCTGGATGAGGTTGGCCATGAGTCACCATAACGCGCTGGAATAGGCCGAGAGAGTATCGACTGGATTACTCGCCGTGTCGGAATGCCCCCGGCCGGTAGATGCGCTCCCCAGGTATGCGGGCGCGCAAGGCCCGGATGAACCAGTCGAGCGCCGGTGCAAGGCTTGTTGGCGCCGACCAGCCGTTGATCACTGCTAGTAGTTGAAGGTACTGCTCCCTGCGAGGGTCGTTCGCGGTCTCCAGCCGGGTCAACAGTCGGTCACGAAGGTCGACGGCGTCGGGCCGGCCGAAGACCTGCGCGTATTCGGCGGTGACCGCCGCGACGATCGGGTCGGCCTGGGTTGAGGCCGGGTCGATGTCGGCTTCCAGAGCTGGGCCAACCTGGTCACGGACCAATGCGACCGGGTCGCGGCGAAGGCCCGTGGCGTCGCCCTGGGCGCGCTCGGCCACATGGAGTTCAGCCATGCGCCGCACGCTGGTGCGAAACTCCGGATCCTGGGAGAGTTCGGCCAACTCCACCCAGGCCTCGACCTGCTCAGCCTCGGGGTGGTCGGGCAGCTCGGGGGTCATCGAGCGCATGGCCGCTGCGAATTCCGGGTTGGCGTCCAGGCCGCCGAAAGCGGTGTTGAGGAAATCGTCGATCAGCCGTCGACGTTCATCCTCGGAGAGCTTGGCGAGCTTGTGCATGAGATCCATCTCCTCAGGGGTGGACCCGCGCTTGGCTACCGCCGCCAGCACCGCACGCCGCAGGCGCAGCATTCGGATCTGCACCTCCAACGCTTCGGCGTGCGCTGCCGCGACCTCGGGAAGCGAGATCTCCTGATCCACGAGCTTCCGGATTGTGGGAAGGTCGAGTCCCAGGTCGCGCAGCGTCCGCACGAGGTCCAAGCGTGCGACAGCGTCGATGCCGTAGCGGCGGTAGCCAGCCGGGCTGCGATCGGTTGGCGGCACGATCCCGCGGTCGGAGTAGAACCGGATCGCCTTGACCGTCAGCCCGGTCCGCCGGGCCAGCTCACCGATCGAGTAGAGCGTGTCGCCGTCCATGCCTTCACCCTCGCGTCTCCCCTAGGGGAGACTCAAGCCCATTCGTCTGCCAGCAGCAAACCACTCCTCATCAGAAGGCTCTTCGGCGAGCCTCCGTCGCCGTCTCGACCCAGACGAGATCGAAACTGTCGTTCGCGTATGGGCGTCAGCTTCCGATCCGGACAGGACGGGTGTGCTGGTGACTGTGTTCATCAGGAAGTACGACGTTCATCAGGAAGTACGACGCTTCTGCACCCCCGACAGGGGTCGGCCGGGAGTCAGTGAGAAAGAGCAGTGCCGAGGGAGTCGGCGCCCAGGGGCTTCGGCGCGCCCTCGTAGAAGACGTCGAGTTCCGTGATCGCGAACCCTGCGGTTTTCAGAATGTCGACGATCGGCCGGGTGAGGTGGCACCCGTTGAAGAGTCGCTTCTCCATCGGCTCGAAGCGTCGTTGCCAGCGGCGTACGTTCTCGTCCTCTTCCGGGGCCAGCCCGTGCTCGAGGAAATGTAGGGTCCCTCCGGGTTTGAGGACGCGCCGCACCTCGCTTAGGGCCGCATTGACATTGGGGATGGTGCACAGCGTCCAGGTGGACAGGGCGGCGTCGAAGCTGTTGTCGTCGAAGGGCAACGACTGGCCGTCGAGGCCGGCGCGCCGTACCGGGACGCTGGCCGCCTTGATGCGTTCGCTGGCAAGTTTCCAGCCGAGATCGGAAGGCTCGACCGCGCTAACCCCGGAAACAGCCGTCGGGTAGAAGGGGACGTTGTGACCCGAACCAAAACCGATCTCCACCACTTCGCCTTGCAGTCCCTCGCAGACGCGGCGTCGTAGTGGTTCGAGTGCCTTCGTGCCACAGGCGATGTTGACGATCCGCGGCACCACTTGTTCGGCATAGAACCCCATCGCAACCTCCACGTCTCGTCCTCAGCATGCACCGATAACCAGGCCGGACGCTCGTCTGTCGCCCATGCGGTGACGACCGACCACTGGGCGGCGAAGGTGCCCTGGTCCCGTTAACCAAAATCACGCGGCTGTTGAGGGCTTGCGTAGCTTCCGATAGACGACCCGCCGGCGCAGTGGGCCGTCCTCGACGTCAGGGTCGTCGAAATCGTCAGCTGGGTCGGTGGTCATACCGATCCGTTGCATCACGGCTTGGGATCGTAGGTTCGTTGGGGTGGTGATCGCGAGGATCTCCGCGAGGTCGACCGTCGTGAAGCCGTACGCCAGCACCGCGATGGCGGATTCCGTGGCGTATCCATGTCCCCAGGCCGATCGTGCCAGTCGCCAGCCGGCTTCCACGCCCGTGAACGGGAGCCCGTCGTCCACGCGGTCGAGGCCGGTGAACCCGATGAACTCCCCCGAATCGCGTACCTCGACGGCCCAGAAACCGAAGCCGTTGCTGTCCAGATCGTGCTGGAAATTCTGCAACGAGGCCAGTGCCTGGTCAGTGGTCAGCAGCGGCCCCAGGTGTTCCCGGACCTCGGAATCGGCATTCATCGCAGCCCACGGAGCGAGGTCCGCATCCCGCCAGTCCCGAAGTGTCAGCCTGTCAGTGTGAATCGCAACCATCCGGCCAGCCTACGGACGAACCGCCGCTCGACGGCGAGCCACTCTGGGCGGAGATCGTCGGACGCCTTCGCCGGGGCCCGGCTCGCGGCGGCGGTGCATTCGATCACCGGACCCGCGCGCTGACCACCCCCCGCGCTCACGTCGACCACGGCGCCGTACCGGTTTTGACGAGGTTGCGAGCGGCCGTCGGCCAGCGGGCAGACCGTGGTGCTGACGCCGCCAGTCGTGTCAGCGGATCCGCGTGTGGGTGGTGACGGGAGGCCGGCGGCCTTCGGTGGTGCGCGGGCGGCGCCCCGTCACGAGCGACGGGGCGAGGCGAAGCCCAAGCGACGAATCCCGGGGAAGTTTTCCACAGCCTGTGGATGGCGTTGGGGGTCAGGGGCGGACGTCCAGGCCTAGGGAGGTGGTGATGACGATGGCTTGGGTGAGATCGACGATGGCATTCTTGAGGTTGACCGTCAGGGGGTCGACGGTGGACAGGTCGGAGCCGCGCAGGTCACAAGCTGAGAGGTCTGCACTGTGCAGCGAGGCACCGGACAAGTCCACATCGCGCAGAGTGGCACCGGTCGCGCGGAGCCCGGTCAGGTCCGCCTCGCGCAGTCTCGTGCCAGTGAACTGGGCGCCGCGCAGGTCGGCCCCGGGCAGCCCGACGAACGACCAGTCGCCGCCCTCGACCTTGAACAGGTTGTAGGTGCAGTCATCGAACATGCTGCCCATCAGCTTGCAGCGGGTGAAGGTGGCGTCGAAGAACGCGCAGCGGACGAAGGTGCAGTTCACGAACGCGGCGTCGGTGTGCCTCGAGGCGTTGAACCGGACGCCTCGGAAGGTGCACTCCTCGAACACCCCGCCCTGGTTCGCCACCTCGGTCAGGTCGCTGTCGATGAACAGGACCCGGGTGTAGGTCTGCCCGGACGGATCGGCGTCGTCCCAGTCCCTGACCACCGAGTCGGTCGCGGGGGCAGGCCGCCCGTGCTTGCGATCGGCCACATGGCCTCCTCAGAACGATGAACAGAACAACAACCCGCCGGTACGACGGACCAGTGGGCGCCGGCCCGGCTCATTCTGCCCGTCCCCTCCGACAGAGACCGCGAACACCGTGGAGGATGTCACCCGTGAGCAGAGCAGCGACACGGGTGATGGTGTTCGGGGCCGGCGGGTTCCTCGGCAGCAAAGTGTGTGAGTTGCTCGAGCGGCGCGGCGTGGACCACCGCCCGCTGACAAGGAGCACCGGCGACCCGAAGCTGAGGGTCGATCTCGCCACCGACCATCACCACGCACTGGACACTCTGATCGGGCGGTTCGAGCCGAACGTGGTGATCAATGCGGCAGCCGCCACACACGGTGATGCCCTGACACTGGCCCAGGGCAACGTCGTCGCGGTGGAGGCGTTGCTCAGCTCCCTCCGGTTCAACGGATCGAACGCCCGGCTGGTCCACATCGGCTCGGCCGCGGAGTACGGCGGCGCACCCCACGGGACCAGCCAGGGCGAACAGGCCGAGCTCCGTCCGGGCGGAGCGTACGGCTACACCAAGCTGGCCGGCTCGGAGCTCGTCCTGCGAGCTAAGCGGCATGGCGCCGACGCGGTCGTCCTGCGTTCGTTCAACATCAGCGGTCCCGGCTCGCCGGCTAGCACCCTGCTCGGCCGAGTCGTGCGCCAACTCGGGACGACCGACAGGCTCCAACTCGGATCACTCGAGGCCTGGCGGGACTACGTCGACGTACGGGATGTGGCGGCAGCTGTGGTCGCTGCGGCTACCGCCGACGCTGAGCTGCCACCTGTACTCAATGTGGGCTCTGGCAAGGCCTCGCTGGCGCGGGACGTCGTACACAGGCTGGTAGAGCTCAGTGGCGCCGGAGCCGAGGTAGTTGAGGGAACAGCGCATGCCGGGCACGCAGGTTCGCCAGCGGACAGTGTGCCGTGGCAGCAGGCCGACACTGCCCTGATAGCGAAACACCTCGGCTGGGCCGCCACGATCGGCCTGGACCAGTCACTGGCTGACACCTGGGCGGCCCGCGGGATTGCCTCGCAGTAGTGAGTGAAAGGCTGGTCGGGTGCAGCTCCGCTCAGCCAGCTACCCCGCTCCAGACCGTCCGAGCCCTGCCCTGAACGAGGACCTGGTCGTGACCGGGCCCGACTTCGTCGTGGTGCTGGACGGTGCGAGCGCGCCTGACAGGCTCGACTCCGGTTGCATCCACACCGTCGCCTGGCTGGTCGGCCGACTAGGCGGACAGTTGGCTGTGCCGCTCCTGGCCCGCTCCGAGACGCCGCTAGCGGAGCTCTTAGCCGACGCCATCAGTGCAGTATGTGGGCAGCACGCAGGCACCTGCGATCTCTCCAACCCGGACAGCCCGTCCTCGACCGTGTCGATCGTGCGAGCGACCGCGGACAGAATCGACTACCTGGCACTGGCAGATTCGCCGATCTTGCTGCGATCGCCTGACCAGCGGCTCGATGTGATCGTGGACAGCCGCGTCGACGAACTCCCGGAGTACACCTTCGAAACAGTACGCCGGCTCCGGAACCGGCCAGGCGGTTTCTGGGCCGCGAGTACCGAGCCCAAGGCGGCGTACGAGGCGATCAGCGGTAGCAGAGACCGGGCAGAGGTGGAGCTGGTCGCAATGCTGAGCGACGGAGCCTCGCGGTATGCCGACCGGTACGGCCACAGCTGGGAAGACCTCATCGAGGTGCTGGAGACCGACGGACCGCGGGCACTGATCGACCGGGTTCACGCAGCCGACATGACCGCGCCGGACGGCAAGTTCCGCGGCAAGCGCTACGACGACGCCACCGCCGTCCTCTGGCAACTCACCCAGGGCGCCAGAGACTAAGGTCGCTGCCAGGGCGCCGAACCACCCGGCCGCTTCTGGTGCTGGTAACCCCCGTACGACGGGAACGGGCGAGCCGACGGCCTCCCTGGCCAGCCGGACCCGCTATGCGCCGGTCCGGGCTGGGCAGGGACGCCGTAAGACTGCCCGTACTGAGGCGATCCAGACGGCGACTGACCAGACGGCGACTGACCGGGTAGCGTCGGACCGATCTCCCGACCGCGCTCGTCCTGCCAACCCGTCACCCGCAGAAGCAGCAGTGACGCCATCATCCCGGCCGCGATCAATAAGACGGTCGCGGCGGTGAAGGCGATGTTTACGGTGAGTGCCACCCGCACCATGGAGTCCTGCAGGTCGTAGGTGTCGACATAGTTGCCTGTGGCATTCGCGGTGTCAGCCGCATCGACGAGCCGGACGATCCACACGATGAAGCTGACCCCCCCGACTCCGGTGCCGCCGACCAGGATCACCCAGAAGGTCGTCCAAGTGCCCCACCACCCGAACAGCAGCGCGCGCACTCCTGCGGACCGAGCAGCGCCCGGCTCCCGCGGCGGCTCACTGGCCTCGATGACATCCCCCACGATCTGCAGCGGATACCAGAACTGGACGATCGGGCAGACCCAGGCACCCACGGCCCAGCCCTGCGCGTGCCGATGCAGGCCCTTCCCCGGACGGGAACTGGAATAGTCGCCCCCATAGATCGGTGATTGCGAATGGACCGGAGTGAAGACCTCCGTGTTCTCCCGGGCCTGCCAGAGCCAGATCACAAAGGCGATGCCGGTCCCGAGGAACAAGTAGCTGACCAGGTTCAGAATCGGGCCGAGACCGGCTACGCGTTCTACCCCGCGATTGAACTCGTCGTTCGAGACCAGGCCATAGACGAATCGCTTCACCTCGTCGTACGACGTCCACAGCACCACGGTCTGGATCACGGCGGCGACTGCGGTCAGCCCCATCAGCCCGACGCTGACGAACGCTGTCCGGCGCAGCGGCCGGAACCGCGGCGTAGACGGCGGTACTGATACCCCGTACGGCACCGGCGCCCCCGGATACGGATGACTCACGTTCCCCACCTCTCCCAGATCCCCAGCCACCACCCGGCGAGCCGAGAACAAAGGCCAGGCAGCGGAACCAAGCCAAGCTATCGCAGCCCCGGTACCGCTGCTGCCTGCCCGCAGGCCAATAGCTGCAAATCCTAATTGGGTATAGAAGTCCCAATGAGGTAGACGGATTCAGACCGAGGCGAAAGCGGCCCGAGCGGCCGGTAGCGCCAGCTCGCGGTCGACGGCCGACAGACCGAGACGAGTGCGCCGATCCAGCAGGTCGTCCTCGGTCATCGCTCCTTCATGCAGTACGCCGAACCGCAGCTCGGCATGGGTGGTTGCGAGGCCAGGGGCGATCGGGGCCATCAGCGCCGGATCCCCGGCGATCACCTCCGGCGCCTCCACGCCGTACCGCTGCACGAAACGGGAGGGAGCACGGACGGCGGCCAGGCTGACCCGGCTGGCCGCGCCGACGAGCGGGATCTTGTGCGTGCGGCACGGGCGCAAAGGCAGTTCGCGCCGAGGCCCGCCGGCAGCACGGGCGGTCGCTTCGAGAGCGGTGTCGAGCGCGTCCTGCGCCATTCGCCGGTAGGTGGTCAGCTTGCCGCCGACGATGGTGACCAGGCCGTCGGGTCCGGTGATCACCGCATGCCGCCGGGAGATGTCGGCCGTCCTGTCCATACCGCGGTGATGCCCGGTGTCGAGCAGGGGGCGCAATCCGGCGTACGTGCCGAGCAGGTCCGCCCGGGTGAGTGGCACTTGGACGACGGCGCTGATGATGCCCAGCAAGAAGTCGATCTCCGCATCGGTGGCGACCGGTACGTCGGACACCGGGCCCGGCGCCTCCTCATCCGTCGGCCCGATGTAGACCCGACCGTCGGGTGCGGGGGTCGCCATCACCACCCGGCTCAGCTCCCCCGGCAAGGGAACGGTGAGGATCGCGGACAGACCGCCGAACGCCGACTGCGGCAATACCAGGTGGGTGCCCCGGCTGGGCCGCAACTTGATGCCTGCGGCAACTTCTCCGGCCCAGATGCCGGTGGCGTTGATGACGATCCGGGCGTCGACGTCGATCCGGCGGCCGGAGAACCGGTCGATCAGGACCGCGCCCCGGCCGGTGACCTGTTCCGCGGCGCAGTGGGTCAGCACCCGGGCGCCGTACTGGGCGGCGGTGCGAGCGATCGCGACGACCAGCCGGGCGTCGTCGTACAACTGGCCGTCCCAGCTGAGGAAACCGCCGCGCAGACCGTCGGGCCGCAGGGTCGGGGCGTAACGAAGGACCTCGGCGGAACTGATCCGGCGGGACCGCGGCAGGAGGTCCTCGCTGGTGTGTGCAAAGGCCCGGAGCACGTCGCCACCGAGAAAAGCGCCGCGTAGCATGGCTGCCTGGGTGAACGTTGTCTGCGGCAACCAAGGCGCGACCTGCGGAACGGCATGCACCAGGTGCGGCGCGGTCCGCTTCATCAGGATGCCGCGTTCGACCGCACTCTCATGGGCGATGCCGACGTGTCCTGAGACGAGATAACGCAGCCCGCCGTGCACCAGCTTGGAACTCCAGCGACTGGTTCCGAAGGCCAGGTCGTGCTTCTCCGCGAGCACCACCGAGAGCCCGCGCGAGGCCGCGTCCAAAGCCACCCCGGCGCCGGTGACACCGCCGCCGATGACCAGCACGTCCACTTTCTGGTTCGCGTCCAGCCAGTCCAGGTCGCGCTCGCGACGGGAGGCGTTCAGGCTGGTGTTGCCGACGGCGATCATCATCGGACGGCGCTCACGGGGCTAAGTATCTGGTCAGCATCACGCGCAGCTCCTCGTCGAGCTGGTTGTACTCCTTCGCCTCGGCCAGCACCGGGCCGGACACCGCCGAGGACAACGAGACCAGGATGATCTGCCGCGACAGCCAGTCCGGGTCGCCGTCGCGGATCGAGCCATCTGCCTGGCCCTGCTTGATGCCCTCCTCGACCAGCGCCAGATGCGCGACAGTGCTACTGCCGCGCCGCTCGAGCAGGTAGGGCGTGAGGAACTCGGGGTCGAGCTCGATGATCTTGCGCATCAACGGATGGGTCCGGGTGTGCGCGACGACCTCGACCACGCCCTCCACCAGCCGGCTCCGGCCGTCGGTGGCGTCCGGCTGGAAAGCCGAGACCAGCGCGGTGGTCCATTCCCGGGTCATCAGGGCGGCGACCACAGCCTGCACATTCGGCCAGCGCCGGTACAGCGTCGCGCGGGACACCTCCGCGTGCCGGGCGATGTCGGCCATCGTCATCCGGCGCATCCCGATAGCCAGCAGCAACTCGTACGCCGCGTCCAGGATCCGCTCCTCGCCGATCGCGTTCGCCGGCGTCGACCGGGTGGACACCCCGGCCACTTCGGCGGTGGGAACGTCGGTTGACCCCGGCTCGCTGCTACGCTGAGACATCACACGTCGGAGTGTATCAGCGGCCTCGGCGTGGCTGGAGCGCCCTTGGGTCGGTACTCCGCGCGTCCGGAGATGTGAGGTTCAGGGGGTTTCATTTCTCCGGACGCTACCGCTGAATTGCTAGTGATGGGGAGTCCGGGGATGTCCGAGTCCGATCTAGCGGTGGTCCGAATGGCGCCCGGCCGCTGGGGTGACCCCGCCCACCCGGTCGAACTTCCCGCCGCCGCCCTCGAGGCCCTCAAACACCTCGGCGTCCGAGGCCCTGCCGGCTCGAGTAACAATGAGGCGTCGTACGAGGGTGGACCGAGCGAAGACATCGAGCGGGCGCTGCAAGATGTGCTCGGCGAGGGGCAGGTGCGGACCGACCTGGAGACGCGCTGGGGTCACACCCGCGGCTATTCGACCCCCGACCTGCTCCGTCACCGTGCCGGCGACACCTCCGACATGCCTGATGTTGTCGTCTACCCGGGGTCGCACGACGACGTACAGGCTCTCCTGACAACCTGCGCCGAGCACCACATCGCGGTGGTTCCGTATTCGGGTGGTACGTCCGTGGTCGGTGGACTCGCGCCGCGCCGGGAGGGATTCGCGGCGGTCATCGCGGTGGATCTCCGCCGGCTGGACCGGCTGCTTGCCGTTGACGATGTGTCCCGCACAGCCACGATCGAGGCCGGCGTCCGGGGACCGGCGGCCGAGGCGCTGCTCGCGGAGCACGGCTACACCCTCGGCCATTTCCCGCAGTCGTACGAAGGTGCAAGCATCGGCGGATACGCCGCGACGCGCTCCAGCGGGCAGTCTTCCGCCGGTTACGGCCGGTTCGACCAGATGGTCGTCGGCCTGACCCTGGCCACGCCGCGCGGCACGATCGAACTGGGGCGCGCGCCGCTGTCCGCTGCCGGCCCGGACCTGCGCCAGTTGGTGCTCGGGTCGGAGGGCAGCCTCGGCATCATCACCTCAGTCGTACTGCGAGTGCGGCCGCGTCCGGTCGAGCGGATCTTCGAGGGCTGGCGGTTCGCCTCGTTCGACGCGGGCCTGGCTGCGATCCGCCGGCTGGCTCAGGACGGTCCGCTGCCAACCACGCTCAGGCTGTCCGACGAGGCCGAGACCGCGATCAACCTTGCCGACCCCGATGTGCTCGGCGCCGGGACCGGTGGTGTGCTGGTGATCTGCGGTTTCGAGGGCACCCGCACCGCGGTACGCCGCGCTGAGGTGGCGGGGGTGCTTGCCAGTTCGGGGGGCGAGGCGCTGGGCGAGGGCCCGGGTGAGATCTGGCGGCAAGGCCGGTACCGGGCGCCGTACCTGCGGGACCCGCTGCTGGACGAGGGCGCGCTGGTGGAAACGGTGGAGACGGCCGGGTTCTGGTCCGGGTTGCCCGGACTGAAGGCGGCGGTGACCGAGGCCCTGGTGAAGGCGCTGTCGGATCAGGGGACGCCGCCGCTGGTGCTCTGCCACGTGTCGCATGTCTATGAGACCGGGGCATCGCTCTACTTCACGGTGATCTCGGCGCAAACCGACGAGCCGATCGCGCAATGGCGCACAGCGAAGGCAGCTGCTTCCGCGGCGATCGCGGCTGCGGGTGGCACGATCACGCACCACCACGGTGTCGGCACAGACCACCGCGACGCCTACCAGGCCGAGGTCGGCCCACTGGCCATCGAGGCGCTGCAAGCAGTCAAGCGCGTGCTCGACCCCACCGGGATTCTCAACCCGGGCATCCTCCTGCCCTGACCTCGTCCCGAGCTCGCGCACCACTACGGTCCACCGGTTCAATTTAGTAGCCATGGACATAATGTCCATGTACTGTATTTCTGTGCAGAAACTCTCTGAGCCGACCGTCGGATTCCTTGTTTGGCGGCTGTCGATGAAGTGGCGAGCCGAGGCGGATCGTGCGCTCGCGCCGCTGGGGCTGACCCAGGCGCAGTACTCCGTGCTGGCGTCGCTAAGCGGATTCTCCGCGGCAGGCCGCAGTCCGAACCAGCGCGAACTGGCCGAGTTCGTCGGCCTCGAACCGCTCTACGTCTCCAAACTGGCCCGGGCCCTCGAGAAGGCCGGGCTGGTCGAGCGGCCGATCGACAGGGCCGACCCACGTGCCGTGCGATTGACCCTGACGGATCGCGGACACGAGGTCATGGCCGCGGCACTCCCGGCAGTGCACGCCAAGCATGCCGAGCTAACGGCTGCGATCGGCGGACCGGACGGCGAGCGGAATCAAGCGCTGCGAGGCATCTTGCTGACTCTTCTGGATGACCTCCAGATCCCGATCCACTCCGAGAGTGAGGACCAGACCGTGACCGAACAGCGGATCTTCAACGGGCAGGATATCAACGTGGCCGCCGCCGCGACCAGAGCAATTCTCGACGCCCTACTCGACCGGGAGGGCGTCACCTTCGGGCAGTTCGTCGCGCTCCGCGGCCTGGCCGGGATCGGTGCGCCGGCCAGCCGGGACGCGGTGGCGCAGAGGGCAGCCGGACCCGCGGCAGACGTCGCCACTGTCCGACGGGCGATCGATCAACTCGAAGCGGCCGGCCTGGTCGCTGCTGCCGAACAAGACCTGGTCGTTCCGACCGAATCGGGCCAGGAGTTGTTCGAGCGCGTCACTACTGCCACGGTCCGGGCCGGTGACGAGTTGTTCGACGGCATCGCCGGTCAGGACCTTGCGGTGACCAAGCGGGTGCTCGACCAGGTTACCCAGCGCGCACAGGCTGTGCACGCCAGGCTCTAGCGCCCGCCCGGGCGTCAGCTGTGCTTGAAGGCCCAGTCGAGGGCGTAGTCCGCGACTGCTTCCCAACCCGGTACGCCGCCGGTGAAGTGCGGCCGCCCGAGGAACTCGTGGTAGTCGGTGACTGCTTTGCCCTTGTAGCGCTGGAAGTTCTCCTTGTTCATCGCGGGCGGCGCGGGGTGGTCGGCACCGCGATGATCAGCAACGGCGCCCGGGTGTCGTTGTGGAAGTCCACCTTGGTGGGTCCATCCGCGGCCATTCCGGTGCGATCGCCGTCACTCCGCGATCGGCGTACCGGGTGATCCAGTGCTCCCAGGACAACGAGCTGAGCCAGAGGCCGTGGATCAGCACGACCGTGCGGGGAGTGGAGACGGGCTGGTCAGTCATGTACGGCTCCTTGCCCACCGGTAAGGGGGCTCATCGTCGCAGCGAGAGTCGGTGCGGGCAACGATTCCTGTCACTTGACCTCAAGTTCACTTGAGGTATGAAGCTAGCCGACATGACGACTCCTGATCTCCTGGCCGACCGCCGCCGCGTCGCGCTCATCACCGGCGGCTCCGCCGGGCTCGGCCTCGCGGTGGCGCATGGCCTGGCCGATCGCGGCTGGGCCCTCATCATCGATGCCCGCGGCGCCGACGCACTCAAGAACGCGGCTGACGCACTCGCCGACCGCACCGACGTCGTACCACTCGCGGGCGATGTCACCGACGCGGAGCATCGGTCGGACCTGGCCGATGCCGTGGCCGAGCTGGGGCGGCTTGACCTGTTGGTGAACAACGCGAGCTACCTTGGCCCGAGCCCGCAGCCGCTACTGGCCGGCTACCCGTTGGACGAGCTCCGACGGGTTTACGAGGTCGACGTGGTCGCCCCGATCGCGCTGATCCAGTTGCTGCTTCCGGAGCTAACTGCTGCGGCCGGCGTAGTGATAGACATCAGCTCCGACGCGGCTGTGGAGGCATACGAAGGCTGGGGCGGCTACGGCTCCGCCAAAGCCGCGCTGGACCACGCCACAGCGATCCTGGCTGCGGAGAACCCCGGACTGGCCGTCTATTCGGTCGACCCGGGTGACCTCCGTACGGCGATGCACCAGGCGGCCTTCCCGGGTGAGGACATCTCTGACCGGCCCGAGCCAGTCACCGTAGTACCTGCGTTCCTGCATCTTCTCGACAGCCGGCCCGCCAGTGGACGGTACAAGGCAGCCGAACTGGTACCGGCCTCGTGAGAGTGCATCCACAGACCAGATTCACCCTGCCGGATGAGCTGAATGCGGCCGAGCCGCCAGAGGCCCGCGGGCTGTTGCGCGACCAGGTAAAGCTGCTGGTCGCGCAGGGTTCGACCATGACTCATTCCCGATTCGACCGGCTGGGCGACTACTTGCGGCCCGGAGACCTGCTGCTGGTGAACACGTCCGGCACCCTAGCGGCAGCCGTCGACGGCACCTGGATCACCGGATCGGGCGTGCAGCCGGTGGTCGTGCACTTCTCCACCGGCCTCGACGATGGGACCTGGGTGATCGAGCTGCGCACTGCTCCAGACGCCGGCTCAACACTGCTCGACGCCACGCCGGGTGACCGGGTGGAACTGCCGGAAGGCACGCTCACCCTGCTGGCGCCCTACGGGTCAGGCGGTCGGCTGTGGCGTAGCAGGCCGCCGATGCGCGACGTGGTCGGGTACCTGGCGCGGCACGGACGGCCTATCGCCTACAAGTACGTCGGCCGGCGATGGCCGCTGGAGTACTACCAGACCGTGTTCGCCAACGAGTCTGGTAGCGCGGAGATGCCGAGCGCCGGCCGCCCGTTCAGCTTCGAACTCGTGAGCCGCTTGGCCGCGGCCGGCGTGCTGATAGCTCCAATCCTGCTCCACACCGGGGTGTCCTCGCTGGAGAGCCACGAACCACCTATGCCCGAGCGGTACGACGTACCGGACCACACGGCGCGACTGGTCAACTGGGCACGGGCCAACGGTGGCCGATTGATCGGGGTCGGTACTACGGCAGTCCGGGCTATCGAGTCAGCAGTCCAGCCGGACGGGTCAGTGGCAGCATCAAGAGGCTGGACCGAGCTAGTGCTGGGTCCCGATCGGCCTGCAGAGGTAGTGGACGGCCTGATTACCGGCATGCACGCTCCGGACGCTTCACACCTTCTATTGCTGGAAGCTGTTGCAGGCGGCGAGGTGGTCCAACGGGCGTACGACGCAGCGCTGAAGCGCGGCTACCTCTGGCACGAGTTCGGCGACACCTGCCTACTACTCGGCGAGTAGAGTCCGATCGATTCCTTTCCGCTGACGGTGCGGTCTGATACTCATCACTGCTTTCGGGCTGCGAGGAGCTCTGATCAGCTGCGCTTGTTCTTGGCGGACAGACCTTCTGCGGTGCCGACCAGCAGCACCGAGGCGATCACGGCGACGACGAAGCCGAGCACGTTCAACTCGAAGATGCCACCGGTGCCGAGCATGTTCGCCACCAGGCCGCCGATGATCGAGCCGGCCAGGCCCAGCAGCAAGGTCGCGAAGATGCCGAGGTCCTGCTTGCCGGGCTTGAACAGCCGCGCAAGTGCTCCGATGATGAGTCCGGCGACGATAAATCCGATCATGGTCTCTCCCGTTCAGCCGAAGGTGGATCCTCGGTCTCGCTGCTGTCCGCGGCGGAGTCCTTGCTGACAGCATCCTCCAAGCCACCTACCTCGGCTAGGTCTGCAGCGATGGCGAGTCGGCGGCACGGAGTGTGTGGGAACACGACTCCTTTCCGTGTCCGCTGTTAGGGTCCGATGTATGAGCACGCGTTCGAGTAGCTGGCGGCCCACCTCCTAGGCGGCCCTGCTCCTGCGCGAAACCCACCGGCCGCCTCGTCGAGGCGGCCGTTTTGTGATGTCGACACACCGCAGCCTCGACGGGGAGCCCAGTCGCCTTGAGGATCGCCCGTGACATCGACTAGCCGCACCACAACCGCTTCGTCCCGCCCGTCCACCCAGTCGCGCATGCCCGCTCAGACGTGGGCTGCCATCCTCACCGCCTTGCTCGACCGACAGGATCTGTCCGGAGCAGCCGCAGCCTGGGCGATGGGACAAGTAGTCCGCGGTGACGCTACCTCCGCGCAGATCGCCGGTTTCCTTACCGCGCTCCGGGCCAAGGGTGAGACGGCCGAAGAGATCTGTGGCTTTGTCGATGCTCTGCAGGAACAAGCTACGAAGGTCACGATCACGGGACCGACTGTCGACATCGTCGGCACCGGCGGCGATCGCACCGGCGCGGTCAACATCTCCACCATCGCCTCCATCGTCGTTGCCGCGACCGGGGTGACGGTGGTCAAGCACGGCGGCCGGTCCTCGTCCTCATCGACCTGCGGCGCCGCTGACCTGGTCGAATACCTCGGCATCTCGCTGGACCTGAATCCGGCGCAGGTCGCACGGGTAGCCGCCGAGGCTGGCATCACGTTCCTGTTCGCACCAAGGTTCAACCCCGGCATGCGGCATGCCATCCCGGTTCGGCGGGAGCTGGCAGTACCGACCGTCTTCAACATCCTCGGCCCGCTGATCAGCCCGGCTGATCCCCAGCACAAGGTCGTAGGCGTGGCCGACGCGAAGATGGTGCCTGTCATCGCCGATGTCTTGGCGACCCGGGGACGTTCCGCCTTGGTGGTGCGGGGCCAGGACGGCCTGGACAAGCTCACTACTGTCACTACCTCGCAGGTCTGGTTGGTTCGCGACGGCCGAGCAATGCAGACCACGCTCGATCCTCGAGACCTCGGCATCCCTCGCGTCGAACCTGCCTCCCTGCGCGGAGGCAATGCAGCCGACAACGCGGCTGTCCTGCGTGCAGTGCTAGCTGGACAACGCGGTCCGATCCGTGACGTCGTCCTCCTCAATGCCGCAGCGGCCCTGGTCGCGATCGCCCCCACAGCCGCCTCCCTGACCGAACAACTGGCCGTCGGTGTGGCCCGCTGCGCTGAAGCCATCGACACCGGCGCAGCCCACGCAACGCTCGAACGCTGGATCACCGCAGCCCGGTAGAGCCGAGTGAGTGCGAGTCGTGTGCCTCCATCAACACCCGCACGCCGGTCGAAGCGGAAAGCCGGGCAACTCGCTTGAAAAGGCGAGCTGCGGAGGGTCACACCCAGCGGCGCCGGGGGTGGGTCCGCGGTGCCGTGATCTCCGAGTCGTCCTTCTCCTCGGCGGGCGCCTCGTACGACGGGTATGACGGCTGCGGCGTGTACGACGACTCAGCGGGCTGGTTCGAGTAGTCGCTGCTGTAATCCGCCGAGCTGTAGCTGCCGTACGACGTGTCCGGCGTGTAGGCGGACTCCTGCGAGTAGGTCGACTCCGGGCTGTACGACGACTCGTAGGTCGGCTCCGACGGCGTATATGTCGTCGTCTCCGGCGTGCTGTAAGTCTCCTGCGAGTACGTCTCGTAGGAAGACGACGAGCTGTACTGGTCGTAGGAGTAAGAGTCGTACGAGGAGCTGTAGCCGGTCTCCGAGTTGTAGGTCGGCTCGGGCGCGTACTGGTCCGACTCCGACGCGTAGGTCGGCTCCGGGCCGTACGACGGCTCGGGCCCGAAGGACGGCACTGGCGGCAGCGGCTTTGACGGAGTCAGGAAATCGTCCGGCAGCGGACTGGAGATGGCCGACGCGTGCTCCGTATATCCATGCCCGGCTGATCCGGAGTGGGTGTTGTCGGACACGGCTGCCTGGATTGCGGACGGGCTGTCCACAGCCACCTTGGCTGCACGCCGGCCAGGCCGCGCGGCCGGAGCTGGTGCGGGCTCGGGCGTCGGGATCGGAGCAGACGGCGACAGGAAGTCCGACGAGGACTGCCGGGTGTCGTACGAGTCGACGTACGCCTTGGCCCAGGATGACGGGGTCTCCGGCTCGACGGTCGGCGGGACGACCGTCAGCGAGGGCGGTGCGACGGTCTCGGCTTGCCACTTCGGCAGCGGCGCGGACAGGAGGTCGTCGGAGGGCGTATACGTGTTGCCGGAGGTCGACCACAGCGGCGTCGGTGGCTCGAGACCGGCCGATGGCTGAAGGAAGGCCGGAGCCTCCTCAACCGGGCCCCGCTCGTCGCGCCAGTCTTCGTACGGGCTGAACTGCTGGGTCTCCGGGCCGCTGTCAGCCGGGTCTTGCCAGCTCTCGACGACGGAGGCGAAGGGACTCCAGGTGGAGGACTCCTCCTTCTGCTCCGACTGACCCGGCCAGCTGAACGGAGCGTCGGCGTCACCCGCGTACGGCGAGCCGAGTCCGGCGGCCGGCGCGAGCGGCGAGCCACCGAGCGGGGAGCCACCGGCCAACGGCAAGGAGTTGAGCGGCGGGGCCTGTAGCAACGGGTTTAGCGGAGCAGCCATGGCACCGGCGGGGAACTGCGGGTTCTGCACGGCGCTGAGCCGAGCGGCCGGGGCGGCGGACCACTGCTGGTCGGAGCCGACAGCATTGGCCAACTGCAGCTCGCGCTGTCGCTCCGGCTGCACCGCGGGGGTCAGCATGGTCGCGTCGGCGTCCATGTCGGAGTAGGTCGGCACGGAGGTGAGCTGCGGCTCGCGCTGGTCCCACCAGGGCAGCCACTCGCGCTCAGTCTGCATCGCGGTGATCTTGCGGATCACCAGCGTGGCGCCGACCGCCGAGGCCGCGGTCAGGATCAGCGAAGCGGTCCCGGCGAGGGCGATGCCGCGGAGCGAGCCGACGGTCGGGTCCATCCACATCAGGAACCGGCGGATCACCACGTCGAAAGCTAGAGCGCCGACCCAGGAGCACCACCACACCGAGGTGAGGAGGGGCTTCTTGAGCCGGCGCAGGTCGTCGGACCAGACAGGCGTCCCGGGATCACTGGCCAGCCAGACGTCGTCGACGATCTGTTTGGGATACCAGAGATTGGGGCCTGGGCAGAACCAGCTGGCCAGCACCCAGCCATGACTGCGGCGATGGTCGGCCTGGCAGAACACCTCGGAGTTGACCCGGGCACGCCACAGCCAGATGACGAAGACGACCGCGGCGGCGACGGAGATGATCACGTTCGGGATCGAGGTGATCCGGGAGATCGTGTCGGCGCGGTTCAGGTCGGCGTCGCCGACGTTGGGCATACCGCCGAGATAGCGGTGCACGACGCTGTAGGTGTTCCAGTCCGACCAGGTAGAGAGCAGATGGGTGACAGTCGACGCGCCGAGCAGTCCGATCGCGATCCGGCCGACCTTGCCGACCTGCTGGAACTCCTCGTGCGCGTGCGGCTGCCACGCTTCGACTTCTTCGGCGGGCAGAACCGCCGCTTGCGGGTGGCTCACGTCTTGCGTCCCTCGCGTTGCTGGAACTCCGTCTGTTCGGCGTCTCGATCGTGTCCTGCCCCCGCGTGACCGAGCCACATTGATATCACGACGGAGGTGCCACTGTGGAGTCGGTCCCGGCGCAGAGGGTATCGACTTAACGTGTTCTTTTCGTGGCCCACAACCCCCTGTCGACACACTCGACGGTGCGTGACGGGCTGTTTCACGAGCGTCCTGGCCGGAACGGGCCGTCCTGTTGCGGCTGAGCTGGAGCCTGCGCCCACCAGGGTGTCCAGGCCCGCACGGTCTGCAGTTCGTTCACCCGCTGGATGATGAGGATGGCGAGAACGGCGGCGGCGGTGGTGCTGACGGCCGAGACGGTCGACATCACCGCGTCGGTGAGCAGCTCGCCCACCTTCGGCGCACCGTCCAGCACACTGCGCTGGGCGACGTTGTCGAGCACCAGCCCGACCACCCAGGTCAGCCACCAGGCCCAGACCAGTGGCGTACCGGGGATGGGGCGCAGGTCGAGCGTCTGCGGCGGCGTGCGCGGATCGCTCGCGGCGACGATGTCGTCCACTACCCACTTCGGGTACCAGAGGTTCACCACCGGGCAGATCCAGCTGCCGAGGACCCAGCCGCGGGTGAACCGGTGCTGCCCCCGGCAGAACATCTCCGCGTTCCAGCGGACCCGCCACAGCCAGACGATGAACACGACCGCCGACGCCAGCAGAGCCACGGCCGCGACGATGCCGAGCAAGCCGGAGATCAGGTCGGCCTGGTTCAGCTTGGCGGGGTCCTTGGTCGGGCCGCTCTCGTAGGCCTCCAGCACCTGATAGGAGTGCCAGTCGGTCCAGGCGGTCAGCCAGCTCATCACTGTGACCACCACGATCAGCACCGACGCCGCATGGCCCATCGCCTGTTCCGAGCTGAACCACCGGTCCGGCGGTGGCTGCGGCGGCCGGGCCGGCGACTGGTGGAACCAATCGCTGGGCGACCGGTAGACCAGGCGGCGTACGGCGGCGTGCCTCGGACCGTTCTGGGACGCCTGCTCGCCCGGTGGGACGGGCGGTCCTCCAGCGGCCGGGCCGGTCACCTACACCCCTCGTTGCCAGGCCCGGCGCATCGAGCGACCGGACGGTTTCTCCCTCGACAGGCGGCGATTCACAAATAGCACAACCCGGTGTGATCGGGCGAGAAGCATTGCGTGGCAGCGCCGGAACCCGACCCAGAATCCGCTGGCCTGGTTGCCTCCGGCCAGGTCGGGGGCCGGCTGAAAAGTGTCGGCGCCGGGGCGCAGGATAGGCCCATGCGCTGGACCGTGATCGACTCTCCCATCGGTGACCTGTCCCTCGCCGTCGACGACGACGGCTTCTGCGCCCTGCGGTTCGGGGCCGTCGACACCGGTCCTCGGCTGGTGCACGATCCGCTGCTGACCGAGGCTCAGGAGGAGTTGAAGGCGTACTTCGCCGGCGAATTGACCGAGTTCAGCCTGCCGCTCTCGGTTCCGCATGGATCGGAGTTCGAGCGCGCGGTCTGGGCCCAGTTGTGCCGGATCCCGTACGGCGAGATGCAGACCTACGGCGAGGTGGCCAAGGCGGTCGGCGACCCGGGCGCCGCCCGGGCCGTCGGGGTGGCCTGCAACCGCAACCCGATCGCGGTCGTGGTGCCCTGCCACCGGGTGGTCGGTGCCGGCGGCAAGATGGTCGGTTTCGGTGGCGGCATCGAGCGCAAGCGACACCTGCTGGAACTGGAGGCCCGGATCACGCTCGAGACCGCCTGGCTTTGACCTTTGGGACTGGCAGTCTCGGTTCTGAGACTGCCAGTCCGGCCCACCCCGGTGGCAGTTGCCGGATAACCTGGCGCTAATGTCGCCCTGAGCAATCAACCAGACACACACCGAACCGACCCACCTCGATCAGCGCCGCCAACTCTGAAGGTTTCGTCTCCGAAGCCCCACACCAAGTGGTCCGGCAACAGCGGTCCGTCCGCCGCTGCCGTAGCCGCGCTGAGCAAGCACCGCCCCGACCCCTGCCCGGAGACGAAGATGACTCAGTCCGTGCCCACCCCGAACCTGAGCGAACTGCTGGACCAGTCCGCTGCCGAGTGGTCCGCACCGGAGATCCAGAGCGCGGCGCGTGCGGCGCTCAAGACGCACGCGCCGGACCGTGAACCGCTGACCCGGGTGATGCGCTGGGGCGTGCTGCCCTGGATGCGGCGCAACGACGCCGTCTGTCAGCACTGCGGCGAGACCTACCCCTGCATCACCCACCGCTACGCGACCCAACTCCTGTCGGCCGGTCGCATACCCGCCACCCGCCCGGTCCGCACCTTCACCGACTGACCCGCACCGAGGAAGCTGACGAAGGCCGCGAGCCCTGGGCGGGGTCGCGGCCTTCGCCGTTGCGGTACGTGCCGGGCGACGTCACTCGCCCGGGTCGAATGTCAGGCGTCGTCGGCCGGCTTCGAATTGGTCGAGCCGGTCGAGCGGCGCGGGGTTGTGGAGTTCGGCTTCTTGGCGGCGCCGTTGGTGGCAGACGTCGTTGCCGTGTCTTCCTTCTCCTGCGCCTCGCCCTTGGCGTTGGTCGCGCCGTTGCCGGCGGCCTTGTCGTCGGCCGTCTTGGCCGCGGCGCCATCGGACTGGGCAGCGCTCGCGCCGCCTGACTTATCCGGCGCGTAGCGCGACGTGGAGTTGCCGGCCGGGGACGAGCTGTACTCGCGACCGCTGGTCGGGGTCGACTGCCAGGCCGGATCCGGCGGGGTGAGCAGCTTCTTGGCGACGGCAGCGACGATCGCACCGAAGCCCAGGAACAGCACAACCTTGCGCAGTTTGTGGCTGCTCTTCTTTGGGACGTCGATCTCGCCCTTCAGAGCAGCCTTGGTCGCCCTACCTCGGCGGGTGGTTTCCTCCACCGCGGGTTCCGCGGCAGCGGCCAGCGCGACGAGTGCCGCGGTCACCTTCGGCAGGACGTCGTCGTTGAACCGCTCGCGGGCCATCTCGGCCGCGTGCTCGGCGGCCGGCCCGACCTTGGCGAGGACGTCGTCGATCACCGGTCCGGCCTTCTCGACCGCGTGGTGCGCTGCGCTTGCGCTGCGCTCGACGGCCTTCTCAGCGTACGGCGACACCTTCTCTCGCGCGGTGCCTACGGCCGGGCCGAGATGGTCCCGGACCTGACCGGCGACCGGCCCGACCTTGTGCGATGCCGATTCGGCTAGCGGCCGGACCCGGTCCTTCGCGGTCTCGACCCGACCCTTGGACTTCAACAAACCCACAGTTCCTCCTCGGTGGTGCCAAGTGCTGACTCATCGGTGGCATGGACCTGATACGGCTCTGGGCAAATCCGGCTTCGTCTGCATCGTACGTCGTACCCACTTCATAAACAGCGGGGGTCACACAGTGTGGCGGCCGATTGTGGTCCGGTTGGATCCGCATGACAGGATCGAAGCCGAAAGCCGTAACCGATGGGAGTGCACTCGTGGCCGAAGAACTGTTCGCGACGCTGGAGACGACGAAGGGCGATGTCGTCATCAAACTGTTCCCCGATCACGCCCCGAAGACGGTGCAGAACTTCCTCGGCCTGGCCGAGGGTACGAAGGAGTGGACGAACCCGCAGACGGGCCAGCCCAGCAATGAGCGCTTCTACGACGGCCTCGGCTTCCACCGGGTGATCAACGGGTTCATGATCCAAGGAGGCTGCCCGCTCGGCACCGGCACCGGCTCGCCGGGCTACGCGTTCGACGACGAGATCCACCCGGACCTGCAGTTCGACCGTCCGTACCTGCTGGCGATGGCGAACGCGGGCATCCAGTTCGGCCGCGGCACCAACGGTTCGCAGTTCTTCGTCACCGTGGTCCCGACGCCGCACCTGAACCGTAAGCACACTATCTTCGGCGAGGTCGTGGACAACGAATCCAAGAAGGTTGTCGACGCGATCGCGACCGCGAAGACCGCGCCGGGCGACCGGCCGCTCGAGCCGATCGTGATCAACAGCGTCAAGATCGAACGCAAGACCACCTGACCAGAGCCAGGAGACCACCGGCGTGTCCGAGACTGTCTGCTACCGGCATCCGGACCGGCCGGCCGGGGTCCGCTGCCAGCGCTGCGACCGGCCGATCTGCCCGTCCTGTATGAACAGTGCGGCCGTCGGTTTCCAGTGCCCGTCCTGTTTCAACGAGGGTGTCAAGTCGGTTCCCCGAGCCCGTACGTCGCTGGGCGGCGTGGCGCGGGGGAATCCTCGGGTGGTCACGCTGACCATGCTGGCGTTGAACGTGCTGGTGTTCATCGCGGTCCGCACCGGCGGCAGCCGGATCCTCAGCGATCTGGTGCTGGTCCCGGTGCTGGTCGAGTCCGAACCGTGGCGGTTGCTGACGTCGGCGTTCACCCACGAGCAGATCTTCCACATCTTCGCGAACCTCTTCATGCTCTACCAACTCGGCCCGCTGCTCGAGCAGATGCTCGGCCGGCTGCGGTTCACCGTGCTTTATCTGCTGTCCGCCCTGGGCGGCAGTGTCGCGGTGTGGCTGCTGGGCGCGCCCGGCAGTGCGACGCTCGGCGCCTCCGGGGCAGTCCTCGGCCTGGTCGGCGCGCTGCTGGTGATCAGCCGCGCCCGCGGCCTGGACGTTACCTGGATCGTGGCCTACGTGGCTATCACAGCGGTGATCTCGTTCACCCTGCCGAACATCTCCTGGGAAGGCCACCTCGGCGGTTTCGTCACCGGGGTGGCACTGGGCTGGCTCTTCCTCGCGGACTCCAATCGACGACGGCGCTCCCGTACCTGACCGAGCGCTAAGTACGCCGCAACCTTTCGCCCCAGCGGGGGTGGCGCGTCAGAGTGGACTGTCGGCAGGAGCGGCGGAAGTCAGGTAGTGCTGGAAGGTCGGGGCCAGCCAGGCGGTGACGGCAGCGCGGGACAGGGCGGCGACCGGAGGCAGGGCGAGCACGTAGCGGCAGAGCGCGAGGCCGAGGGCCTGGGTGGCGATCAGGCCGGCTCGGGTCGCGGTGTCGGACCCGTCGCCGTTGAGCTTGGCGATCACCGGGCCGAGCTGGTCGGCGAAGAGTTGGCGCATCCGCTCGGCGGCGGCCTCGTTCGTGACGCTGGCGCGGAGCAGAGCCATCAGGGTTTCGTCGCCCTCCCAGCGGTTCAGGAAGTGCCCGATCATGACCACACCGAGCTGGTCGCGCGGCAGGCCGCTGAGGTCCGGTAGACGCAGGTCGAACTCCGCCGCAGCAGCGAACAACTTCTCCTTGTTGCCGAAGTAGCGCATCACCATGGCCGGGTCGATCGCCGCGTCGGCCGCGATCGCACGGATGGTGGCCCGCTCGTAGCCGTCGGCCGCGAACCGCTCCCGCGCCGCCGTCAGGATCGCCGCCCGGGTCCGGTCCGACCGCCGCTCGCCGGCCGGGGTACCGGTGGGGGGCTCGGCCGATCCCGGTGCTGTCTCCGTCATGCCTCCCACCGTAGGTCAACAAACGTTGACACGAAAGCCCGACCGACTTACCGTCGAAGTCAACAATCGTTGGCAAACAGTGCCATCGGGGAAGGTCGCACCCCGTGAGCGCAGCGTTGACCGTTCAGGGAAGGAGATCATGATGACTGCTCTTCCGAACCGGACCGAGGTGCTTGTCGTAGGTGCGGGACCGGTGGGGCTGGCGGTCGCCACCTCGCTGGCCGGCCACGGTCACGACGTGACGGTCGTCGACCGGCAGGAGGCGGGGGCGAACACCTCGCGGGCAGCGGTCGTGCATCCCCGGACGTTGGAGATGCTGGAGCGGATCGGCGTCTCGAAACGGCTCACCGAGTTGGGCATCCACGTCCGGCATTTCGACATCCGCGACGGCGACCGCACGCTCGTGCCGGTCCGGTTCGACTCGCTGCCGACGGATTACCAGTACGCGTTGATGATTCCGCAGCGCGTCACCGAGCAGGTCCTGCTGGACCGCCTCGAAGAGTTGGGCGGCTCGGTGCACCGCCCGTACGTCGCGACCGGCCTGAGGCAGACCGCAGCCGGAGCCGAGGTCACACTGGATAGCGGCGACGTGATCAAGGCCCGGTATGTCGTGGCCGCCGACGGCATGAACAGCACGATCCGCGACCTGGCCGGACTCGGGTACGACGGCGACGACGTGCTGCCGTTGTCCTTCGCCTTGGCTGATGTCCGGGTGGAGGGCAGCCTGCCGGATGACCAGGTCCTGCTGTACTTCTCGACTCCCGGCATGCTGCTCGTCGCGCCGCTGCCCGACGGGTCGTTCCGGCTCGTTGCCGAGGTGGACGACGCACCCGAGCACCCGGATGTCGCCTACGCTCAACGCCTGCTCAACAGCCGGGGTCCCCGGCGTACGACGGCGAGGGTGACCGAGGTGATCTGGGGATCGAGGTTCCGGATCCACGAGCGGGTGGCGGACAAGTACCGGAACGGGCGAGTGCTGCTCGCCGGCGATGCGGCCCATACGCACAGCCCGGCCGGCGGGCAAGGCATGAACCTCGGTCTGCGCGACGCGGTGACGCTCGGCGATGCGCTGTCAGTGGCGCTGCGGGACGGCAACGAGGCCAGGCTCGACGAGTACGCGACCGCCAGTCGGGCCGAGGCCGTGCGGGTGGTCGCACTCGCTCACCGGCTGACGCGACTGGCCACGGTGCCGGCGGCGCTCCGACCGGGCCGGAACCTGGCGCTCCGCCTCCTGTCGCAGGTGCCGGCCTTCAGCCGGCGCCTCGCGGAGCAGCTCGCCGCCATCGGCCACCGCTCAAGCCGCTAGTGTCGCGAACCCGCAATCCGTCGCATAAGTCCGGCGCCGATCGTTAAGGAACCAGGATCACGCGACACTAGAGGGTTGTGCTTTCTCGGACCTGGAGGGTGTACGGGACGGAGAGGTCTCGGCGGGCGGGGCTGCCGTTGCCGGCGATGCGCTCCAGGAGGAGGGTGACCGCGTTCTCGGCGAGCCACTCCTTGTCGGGGGAGATCGTGGTGAGGGTGGGCGAGTGGTAGCGGCCGTCCTCGATGTCGTCGAAACCCACCACCGCCACGTCACCTGGAACCGACAGGCCCGCGTCGGCAAGAGTCCGGAGCGCGCCCAGCGCGAGCAGATCATTGAAGCAGAACACGGCGTCCGGAGGCTCGGGCAATGCCAGCAGTTCCCGCATCGAGGCGGCGCCGTCGTCGCGGTGATAGCCGGTGCCGGCCAGCTCCAGCGACGGGTCGCGCGGGATGCCCGCCGCCTTCAGGGCTTTGCGGTATCCCTTGCGGCGTACTGCTCCGGTGCCCGCGCCGCCTCCGACGCCGATCGCCGCGACCCGGCGGCGACCGAGTGAGATCAGGTGGGTGGTCGCGTCGTACGCGGCTTGGACGGAGTCGACGGCGACATGGTCGAGGTTGCCGCCCGCATGCCGTTCGCCGAGCAGGAGCAGGGGTTTGGCCGTGTCGGCGCGCCCGATCCTGGCCAGCGCCGTGGTGATCGGCGAGAAGATGATGCCGTCGATCAACTGGCCGCGCATACCGTCCAGCACCAGCTTCTCAGCCGCGGGCTCACCCTCGGTCTGGTCGATCAGCACGGTGATGCCACGCTTCTTCGCCGCTCGGCTGATCGCCGCACCAAGCTCCGCGAAGTAAGGCGAGGCCATCTCCGGAATCGCCAGCGCGATGAAGTCTGACCGGCCCTTGCGTAGCGAGCGGGCGCTCAGATTGGGCGTGTACTCCAACTCGGCGATCGCAGCCTCGACCTTGGTCCGGGTCTTCGAGGTGATGTGCGGGTAGTCGTTGATGACGTTGGACACCGTCTTCACCGAGACACCCGCGAGAGCCGCCACATCGCTCAGCCTGGTCACCATCGAGGCTCCCTCCACCCGTCCTGGCTGAGTGTGCCACGCCCCGTCGCCGACCGAGCCTCGGACACAAGACAGCGTTATCCCCTTTACAGCCCATGTCAAGCGTTGTAGAACTTCAGGTGAATCGTTGTAAAGCCACCGATCTGGAGGATCTCAAGTGCCTGTCGCACGTCTCGCCGCCGACCCTGCCTTCGTGGTCGGTGCGCTGGACCGGCGCTTGTTCGTCGAGCACATGGGCCGCTGCGTCTACACCGGCATCTACGAGCCGGACCACGCAGGCGCCGACGAGAACGGGTTCCGTACCGACGTGCTCGAACTGGTTCGCGAGCTGAATGTCACTGCGGTCCGCTACCCGGGTCCGTTGATCGAGGACACCTACACCGTCGACGACGCACTGGTGGTCGGCAGCCTGCTGATCACGCTGCTCCGGCATGCCGACCGGGTGAAGATCGCTTGCCTGGCGCAACTGGTGAACGTGATCGGCCCGATCCGTACCGAGCCCGGCGGCCGCGCCTGGCGGCAGACGATCTTCCATCCCTTCGCCCTCACCGCGCAGTACGCCGGCAGCCGGGTGCTGCGGACCGAGATCGCCGGACCAGAGGTCGATACCGCCGCCTACGGACGGATCCCCGCGCTCTGGAGCACCGCGACGTACGACGACGAGCGGGCCGCGGTGAACACCGCCGACGAACCCGATCGGGTGGTCCCCAAGCCGGTCGACGGGACCCGCATCAGCAACGGCATCTGCACTGCCGCGTTGCCTCCTGCCTCGTGGCATCTGATCCGGCTCGCCCTTGGAGGTAAACGGTGAACACGCGCTAGGTCATCGAAGGTATCGCCCGCCGCGGTATCAAACGCTGAATCACACTTTTAGAGAGGAACCCGCCCGTGCCTCCGAGAAGACTTCTTGCCGCCGTGCTTGCGGTGGTCGCGGTTACAGCCGGTACGACGGCTGCCGCCGCTGCACCTGCTCCTGCTCCCGCTCCTGCTGTGACCACGAACAACGCGATCTCATCATCCTTCGCCGACACTTTCGCCGACCCGTCGATCATCCAGGGCCGGGACGGCTACTGGTATGCCTACGCCACCTCGGACCCCCTCGTCGCCAACGGGCCGTTCGGCCTGATGCACATGGCCCGGACCAAGGACTTCGGCTCCTGGGAGTACCTCGGCACCGTGTTCAGTGATACCACCAAGCCGTCCTGGGCGGCGCCCGGTTCCTTCTTCTGGGCGCCGGACATCCGCTACTTCGGCGGCCGGTACGTCATGTACTTCACCGTCACAGACACCGTGGCCAATCCCGGCGGCGACCCGGCGATCGGTGTCGCGACCGCTCCGACGCCGGCTGGACCGTGGACCGCGACCGACGGCCCGGTGGTCGCGCCGAAGCCTGACGGCAATGGCGGCTACTACGGCACGATTGACCCGGCCATGCTCACTGCAGCCGACGGCAAGCGCTACCTCTACTCGGGCGGCTTCTATGGCGGTATCTCCGTCACCGAACTCTCCGCAGACGGCTTGCACGCCGTCGGTACGCCGACCCAGGTGACCGTCGGCGACCGCTACGAAGGCTCGTACGTCGTCTATCGCGACGGTTGGTACTACCTCATGGGCTCGTCGATGAATTGCTGCGCTGGTCCGACCACCGGCTATTCGGTCTTCGCGGGCCGGTCGCGATCGCCGCGCGGGCCTTTCGTCGACGCGGACGGCGCGAGCCTGAACGAGTCCCGCGTGGGTGGCACGACCGTGATCACTCAGAACGGCAACCGCTGGATCGGCCCGGGCCACCACGCGTTCATCACCGACGCGGCCGGGCAGGACTACATCGTCTACCACGCGATCGACCGGGGTACGCCGTGGCTGACCAACCCGTTCGGCATCAACCGGCGGCCGATGTTGATCGATCGGATCGACTGGATCAACGGCTGGCCGCGCACCCGTGCCGGGCTCGGCCCGAGTGACACCCCGCAGCCGGCTCCAACCACAGGCTCGTCCCTGGGGATCGACTCGACCGATCCGGCGTCGGGCCTTGTCGGCGCAGCCAGGCTGACCGGTGACTCTGTAGGTGGCCCGACCGCCTCCATCCAGGGTGCGGCAACCACGCGAGCCTCTGCCCCGGCCGGTTCAGTCCGGGTGGATGCTGACGTCCGGCTCACGGGCAGCAGCTTCACCACCGTGGTCGGTGGTTCCGTGGCCGTCACGGTCTCGGGCAACATGCTCAGCGTCGTGGCAGGTGGCCGCGTGGCCAGCGCCACCCTGCCCGCGGACTTCAACCGGGCGGATTGGAACAAGCTCAGCGTGCAGGTCCTCGGGACCACCATCACGGCTCGGGTGAACGATGCCGGACTCGAGGACCTCTATGCCGAGGCCCAACTCGTCGTACCGGGGTTGAACGTCAAGGCTGCGCCGGTGAACTGGCTGGGCACGGCTGAGCTGGACAACCTGACGGTGCGGAAGGTTGCCGAGCCCGTACTCCGGCTGGCCGACGTACCGGAGGCTGGGCGGTTGCTGACAAGCGACGAGTTCGACGGCAGCGGGTTGGGCGCCGGCTGGAGTTGGGTGCGTCCGGACGCCAAGGCCGTCGTTGCCGATGGCAAGTTGTCGTGGCCGCTGCAGAACACCGACCTGGTCGGGTCCGGCAACAACGCCGCGCTGCTGTTCCATCAGACGCCGGCCGCCGATAGCTGGATCGCCGAGACCAAACTGCATCTGGATCTGGGTGAGGGCGACATCCGCAACTACCAGCAGGCCGGGATGATCGCGTACCGCAACGATGACGACTTCGCCCGGTTCGGCGATGTCTCGATCTGGAAGACCCGTCAGACCGAGTACGGCCGGGAACTTGTTGCCCGGCCGTCGGACGGAGCCACCAGCTACGGCGCAGCCGCTATCGGCCGCTCGGCGCCGACGCTGTGGATGCGGCTCGCCTACCACCTCAACAGCGCAGGCGAACACGTCTACCGAGCCGGCAGCAGCACGGATGGTAAGAACTGGACATGGGGTGCCTCCTGGGTTCTGCCGGCCGGTGCGACGCCAAAGCTTGGTCTGTATGCGCACGGCGACCAGACCGGCTCCAACCCGCCTCCGACCGCCACCTTCGACTACCTCCGCTTCTACGCCGCGAAGTAGGCGCTTGCTGCGTCGCCAGAGGTTCCTGGTCCTCGCTGTGGTGCTTGCCCGCTGCGGCAGCACCACAGCCGGGCCATCACAGAGTGGAGGAACTCCTATGGGCTTCACCAACCCCGCGTACGACGACAACTTCGCCGATCCACAGGTGATCGCGACCGCTGATGGCTACCGGGCCTTCGCCACCAACGGCCCGCTCGGCAACGTGCAGACGCTGAAGTCGGCCGACCTGGTCTCGTGGGAGCAGGTCGGCGACGCACTGCCGTCGTTGCCCGCCTGGACCACACCCGGCAAGGTCTGGGCGCCTGAGGTCGCCGTGCACGCGCACGACCGGTACGTCATGTACTACACGACCTCCCACGACGCCTCCGGTCGCCAATGCGTCGGCGTCGCCGTCGCGTCCCGCCCCGAAGGCCCGTACGTCGATGCGTCGACCAAGCCGTTCATCTGCCAGGACGCCGAAGGTGGCTCGATCGACGCCAGCCCTTTCCAGGATTCCAGCGGCCAACGCTGGCTGTACTGGAAGAACGACGGCAACGCGATCGGCGTCGACACCTGGATCTACGTATCCCGCCTGTCCCCCGACGGCCTGGACCTGGTTGGCGACCCGGTCCGGCTGATCAAGCAGGACCTGCCCTGGGAGGGCAAGGTGGTCGAGGCGCCGTACCTGGTGGAACGCAACGGTAAGTTCCACCTCTTCTACTCGGGGAACGCCTACGACAAGGCCGAGTACGCCGTCGGCCACGCCCTGTGCGAAACCCCGGCCGGCCCTTGTATCAAGTCCGGCGATCCCGTCCTAACCTCGTCACTCGACGCGGCTGGCCCCGGCCACAACATGGTCCTCCAGCAGAACGGCCGCTACTGGTTCGTCTACCACGCTTGGGACCCGGCCTCGGTCGGCATAGTCCCGCCCGGCCGCACCATGTGGCTCTCCGAGCTCACCTGGACCGGCGACACCCCCATCATCCAGCCGCCTCTCAAGTCCAACCGGGCAGGCCCGACCCGACTGTGAGCTACCTGTGATCGGAGTTCCCTTCGGCGCGATACCCGAAGGTTGCCTCATGCACGCTGAGATCGCTCTCCACCACAGCGCCGAGGGCGCCACCGAGGGTCGCCATGCAGGTGGCCAGCCAGGCGATCTGCAGATAGTCGCTCAGACTCACTGCGTGGTTGACTTCACGTTCGAGCACCGGCTGCAGGAGCAGGGTCGTGTCGCACAGCGTCGTGATCACCAGTAGTGCCGCGAACAAGGTGAGCGAACCGAGCACGATCGTGGACGTCGTCGCGATATTGATCAACAGGATTCGGCTGCGTGTCGCGGGCGTGCGAGGACGCTCCCAGAGCCCATGGGCGACCATGAGCGTGACGGTGATGGCCGAGATGGACACCAGTCCCAGCGCGAGCAGTCGCGGCCAGCCCATCGCATCGCCGACTCGCCAGATGGCGGCTGAGGTGAGTCCGAAGGCGCCGGCTCCGAGCGCAGCGACCAGTGCATTCGACAGGCCGATGATGAGTCGCCACGGACGGTTCGCACGGACCATCCCGAGCAGCAGACGGAGGTTGCCGGGCCCGGTCGAGGTGACGAAGCGGATCGTGCCGCGGTCCCCGAGGTGCGGCGTTCCGGCCGGCGAGGACAGATCCCGGAATTCGTGCAAGCGGACTCCGAGTCTGGCACGGCTCCGGCGGCGGGCGCCTGCGCGCCGGGTGTAGGCACCATCCCCGCTGGCCAGACCCTCCACCAGTCGCAACACCGCCTGGGAAACCCGGTCCTCGACGTCGACGGCACCGAACGCGGGCACCGACACCACGCCCACCCCGAGCGGCACGCTGGCGGAGGCGGTGACCGGCCGTCGTCCGATCCGAAGGGGCAGCGTGGTCAGGCAGACCGCGAAGTGCCAGTCCTCGTTGAGCAGGCGCTCCCGGGAGACCTTGATGAGGTCTACGTCCATGGATGCTGCGCCGGCCAGCGGCTCCGTCCGGACCTCCACCTGCCATTTGACGTCCGGGACGCGCTCCTCGAGCGAGGAAGCCAGCCGGCCCGCCAGGACATCCGCGAGGTCACGCGCAAGACCTGGCGCCGCGAGCAGGCCAAGCCTCAGCTCATGCTGCTGGTGCGGTTCGTCGCTCAACTCTGCTGCCGCGTCGCTCATCGCGTCCCCTTCTCCGCCGGCCTGCGCACCCTCGGTCCGGGTCGCACCCGTTCCGTGCTGACGGAGTACCCATCAGTTCCGACCTTGACCAGCCGCGCTGACCGGCCGCTCCCGGATCCGGCGCTGTCTGGAGGCGTTTGGACGTCGCCGGCTGGGTACCGGGGCCCTGGAACCGCAACGATCAAGGATCAAGGAGGAAGTGTCGTATGAGCACGGTCACCGAATCGGTGGATGTACAGGTCCCGGTTACCACCGCATACAACCAATGGACTCAGTTCGAGTCCTTTCCGCAGTTCATGGGAGGCGTGCAGGAGGTCCGTCAGTTGGACGACACCCACACCCACTGGATCACCAAGATGGGCGGAGTCAAGCGCGAGTTCGACGCCACTATCACCGAGCAGCACCCGGACGAACGGGTCGCCTGGAAGTCCGAGAACGGTCCCAAGCAAGCCGGAGTGGTGACCTTCCACAAGCTGGACGACAACCGCACCCGGGTCACCGCGCAGATGGACTTCGAGCCCGAGGGAATTGCGGAAAAGGCCGCAGACAAAATCGGCATGATCGAGGGCCGGGTCAAGGACGACATGGAGCGCTTCAAGCAGTTCATCGAGGGGAAGGGCCAGGAAACCGGCGCCTGGCGAGGCGACGTCCCGCGTTGAGAGGCCCGTCCGCCGGTTGGCTGCGCCCAAGTTGACTGCCTGACTTGTGCCGGAATGGCCCGTGCCAACACGCGGCATGTGCTGCCACTTCGGCGTAGTGCTGGACGGTGACCTGCTGGTGCTACCCACGTGGGCGGCTGGCACTGCCTCTGACCGAAGCCTCGTGAAGACTCGCGGCGGCGCGAACGACGAGGAGCAGGACCTCGTACCTTACTGGACAGGCGTGATCCCGCTCCGCGTCTCGCAGTGCCGGCCGCTCGCGAGCCGAAGAGTGTCGTAGTCGCGCTAGATGGCGCCGGACAGCGGGCAGCGAAGGCGCACGAGCAGTGGGCCGCGGTGCTCGACATCGGGTTCGCTCTGCTCAGTGTGGAGTCGTCGCAGTTGATGTCGCCGATGTATCGGACCTGGCCGGACCCCGAGCACGCTCGGCAAGACATCGACAGGGCGATCGCCCAGTTGCCGGACGAACTGCGCGAACTACCGCTGATCGCTGCCGGCTTCTCGGCCGGAGGTCGCGCTGCCCTCGACTGGGCCTTGACCGGCCGCCCCGTGCCGGCGGCGGGCGGCCGGTCAGGGCGGCCTGGCTCCTGCCATCCGCGAACTGCCGGCAGAAGCGACGGGGTCGTTGTCGCCGGCGAAGATCCTGATCGGGACGGCCGACGATCTGCTCGAGGTCGTCGAGGGAGCCGCGGAGCAGTTGTCCACACTCGGACTGGAGATCGAGCGGGTGCCCGGCCTCGGGCACGAGTTTCCCGAAGGCTTCGGTAGCTGGCTGGGGACAGTGCTCCCCACCTGTGGATAAACCGGTGGGTCAAACCCACCTTTTCCACAGATTTCCGGCCTTGGTGACTTTAGGATCCGAAAGCTGGGGACAACTGGGTTTGAAGCTGTGCACACCTGGGGACACGGGTGTGGATAACGACACGGGTGTAATTAGGTCGCCCGTCTTTCGGCAACCCTGGTCGGGCAGCAGTCGACCACGGACGTTGTGCCGGTTGCGCCCGACGGCCGGCCGAGATCCGTCGTCAACACCTCAACTCAAGAGGTCAGATCCACTGGGTGGAAATCACGAACCCGACAGCGATGAGGCCCATGCCGATCAGCAGGTTCCAGTTGTTCAGGTCGCGCATCACCGGGATGTCCTGGCCGGCGACGTAGAAGACAACCAGCCAGATCAGGCCGAGCAGCCAGCAGGCCAGCATCGCCGGAGCGACCCAGACCCTGCTGGTGGTACGGGGCTTCTTCGGAGTCCGCTGCACCTTCTCGGGAGACTTCTTCTTGTTGCGACTGCTCGACTCGGGCACGACTGAACTCCTTGGTGCGACGCATATGCTGGGCACGGCCTCGGCTAGCGTAGTGCAGACGGGAGCAAGGGGATCATGGGTGAGAAGACTGAGGCGTTTTTCTCTCTGGCGTGCGGCCGCGCCGATAGCACTCCTGTGCGCCGGACTCCTGTTCGCAACAAGTGCGACGAACGCCCGCGGCACCGACTTGCGACCGAGCCGGAACACCACCCTCGCGGGCCTGATCGAGGAGCAGAGCCGCCGCAACGCGAGCCTGACCCGCGAGCACGCCGCGCTGACCCAGGAGATCGAGGCGCTGCAGGCCCAGCGGGGCTCCATCGAGCCCAAGCTGGCCGGGCAACTGAAGGAGCTTTCCAATCAGGTCGGCACCACCGCCGTCACCGGGCCCGGCTTGACCGTGACGCTGAAGGATGCGCCATCCCAGGTCGTGAAGGACAACCCGGACGTCGACGCCGACTGGTTGGTCATCCACCAGCAGGACATCCAGGCCGTGGTGAACGCTCTCTGGGCGGGTGGAGCCGACGCCATCTCGATCCAGAACCACCGCGTCATCTCCACCACCGGGATCAAGTGCGTCGGTAACTCGGTGGTGCTGCACGGCGTGCCCTACCTGCCGCCGTACAAGATCACCGCGATCGGTGACCGGACCAAGCTGCAGCAGGCCCTGGACAACTCGCAGTACATCAACAACCTGCAGGGCTACGTGGTCAAGTACCAGCTCGGCTACGACGTGAAGTCGGAGTCGTCGATCGCCATGCCGGCGTACGAGGGAACGCTCGACCTGCAGAGCGCGACCGTGCCGGGCTTCGAGAAGACGCCGTCTGTCAGCCCGTCGAGCACTGGTCGGTAGGCCTGTAAGAATGGACCGCATGCCGCGGATCCTCGTCGTCGACAACTACGACTCCTTCGTCTACAACCTGGTGCAGTACCTGCAGCAACTGCAGGCCGACACCACCGTGCTACGCAACGACGAGGTGACCCCCGACCAGGTCTCCGGGTACGACGGTGTGCTGCTCTCGCCAGGCCCCGGTACGCCGGAGGAGGCGGGCGCGTGCGTCGACATCGTCAAGGAGAAGGGCGGCGAGGTACCGATCTTCGGGGTCTGCCTCGGCCTCCAGGCCATCGGCGTCGCGTACGGCGGCGTGGTCGGCCGCGCGGACGAGTTGCTGCACGGCAAGACCAGCCAGGTCTACCACCACGGCGCGGGCGTGCTGGCCGGGCTAAAGTCGCCGTTCGTGGCCACCCGGTACCACTCGCTCGCGATTGCCGAGGACAGCGTGCCGGACGTTCTGCAGATCACCGCGCGCACCGGCGCCGGCGTGATCATGGCCGCGCGGCACCGCGACCTGGCGGTCGAAGGTGTTCAGTTCCACCCGGAGTCAGTGCTCACCGAGGGGGGCCACCGGATGCTCGCCAACTGGCTGGAGACCTGCGGTGACCCGGACGCGGTCACCCGCTCGGCCGGGATGGCTCCCGTCGTCAGCTGAAACCGGTCCACCCAAAGCCGTCAGCGTGGTGCCTGCCCGCCGCTATATCCCGCGCCGCCGCGAAATCCTCCGTTGCCGGGCAGGGTGATGGTCGGTGTCGGGTTAGCGGAGGGATCACCGCTCGGCGGCGTCGTCGGCGTCGTCGGGGTCGTCGGTGCCGGCTTGACCGCGATGGTGATGGTGACCTTGGTGCCCTTGTCGACCATGGTGTTCGGCTTGATGCTCTGCTTGGTGACCGAGCCCGGGTACGCGTTCGGGTCTGGGGCCTGGAGGAGGCCGACGCTGAGGCCGGCTTGCTTCAGGGCGTTGGTCGCGTCGGCCTGGGACTGGTTCGTCACGTCCGGTACCGAGACCTTCACATTGCCGGTGGAGATCGTCAGCGTGAACACCTGTCCGGCCGGGTACTTGTTGGTCGGATCCGGGCTGATGCTCAGCACCTGACCCGCCGGCGCCGGGTCGTCCTGGGTCTTCGAGTCGGTCGCGACCTCGAAATTGCCCGGCGAGTTCCCCAACAGCGTCCTGGCCTGGGACTCCGTCTTGCCGACCACGTCCGGCACCGGGTACAGACCCGGCCCGCCGGAGACCACCACGGCGACCGTGCTGTTCTGGTCCACCATCACGTTTGTGTCGGGCTTCTGACTGACGATCCTGCCGACCGGGACGGTGTTGTTGGACCGAGTGGTCTGGCTGAGCTGGAGGCCCTTCTGGGTCAGTAGCGTGGTCGCCTCTGCGACGGACTTGCCAGTCACACTCGGTACGGCGACCTGGACCGGGCCTGCCGGGGTGTTGGGCTTGTTCAGGTTCGTGAAGATCGCGTAGGCACCGACCGCCACGGCCACGATGGCCAGGCCGAGCAGGAAATAGGCCAGCCCGCGGTTTCGGCGGGACCGGGCCTGTTGCAGTTCGTCGTCGCGCTCATCCGGCAGCAGGCCGTCCGGCTGGGGCTGGCCGTACGCCTGAGCGGCAGCCACTGCCGTGGGTGCCACCGTGCTCGGCATCGACCGGGTCTCGGCCACCGCTGCCATCGGAGCGGTCACCTGCTGTCCGGAAAGCACCCGATGGATGTCCTGCCGCATCTCGGAGGCGCTCTGGTAGCGGTGCTCGCGGTTCTTGGTCAGCGCCTTCAGGACGACGGCGTCGACCTCCGGCGGGATGTCCGGATCGAACGAGGACGGCGGGGCCGGCTCCTCCCGGACGTGCTGGTATGCCACCGACACCGGCGACTCGCCCACGAACGGGGGCCGCCCGACGAGCAGTTCGTACAGCAGGCAGCCGGTCGAGTACAGGTCGGACCGGGCGTCCACGGTCTCGCCGCGAGCCTGCTCCGGCGACAGGTACTGCGCCGTACCGATGACGGCCGCGGTCTGGGTCATGGTGGACGAGGTGTCCGCGACCGCCCGGGCGATGCCGAAGTCCATCACCTTGACCTGACCCTGCGGGGTCAGCATCACGTTGCCGGGCTTGATGTCGCGGTGCACGATGCCGGCCCGGTGGCTGTAGTCCAAAGCCTCGAGCACGCCGGAGGTGATCTCCAGCGCGCGTTCGGGCATGATCTTGCGGCCCTCGCGGATCAGGTCGCGCAGCGTCTTGCCGGCGACGTACTCCATCACGATGTACGGGATGGTGACGCCGGAGCCGTTCGGATCCGGCTCCTCACCGGTGTCGTAGACGGACACGATGGTGGGGTGGTTCAGCGACGCGGCCGACTGGGCCTCGCGTCGGAATCTGGCCTGGAACGTCGAGTCACTCGCTAGATCGACGCGGAGCCGCTTGATCGCGACCGTCCGTCCGAGCCGGTTGTCGACGCCCTTGCGGACATCAGCCATACCTCCTCGACCCAACGGTTCGCCCTCTTCGTAGCGACCGCCGACGAGACGTGCCTGCGATGTCATTCCTCTGCCTTCCGACCTGCGCGGATCAATTCTGACCAAAACATAGTCAATTTGCCCACGGTAGCCGGGGCCACACGTAGACGATGGTCACCTTGACGGACCGTCATCGGGGTAACAAGTGCCGTCACGGCCCGATCACCGCCTCCATCACGGACTTCGCGATCGGCCCGGCCAGCGCGCCACCGGAGATGTCGTCCCGGGCCACGCCGGCATCCTCGATCATCACCGCCACCGCGATCTTCGGGTCGTTCGCCGGTGCGAAAGAGGTGAACCAGGCGAACGGCGGTTTGTCCGGAGACGTCTGCGCCGTACCGGTCTTGCCGGCCACCTGGACCCCGTTGATCTGGGCCTTCTTGCCGGTGCCGTTCTGGACCACGTCCACCATCATCTGGGTCAGCTGCGACGCGACCTGCGAGCTCACCGCCTGGTGCAATGACTCCGGTTTCGTGTCGGATACGGTCTTGAGGTCCGCGGTACGCACATTCTGTACCAGGTACGGCTTCATCACGTTGCCGCCGTTGGCGATCCCGGCCGACACCATCGCCATCTGCAGCGGGGTGGCCTGGACGTCGAACTGGCCGATCGCGGACTGCGCGACCTGGGGCGCGTTCGGGTCGGCCGGGAACTGGCTGGCGACGGCACCCAGCTCCGGGAGTTGCCGCTCGCCGAAGCCGAACTTCTCCGCCTGCTGGCGGAGCGCGTCCGCCCCCAGGTCGAGACCGACCGAACCGAACGCGGTGTTGCAGGAGTTCCGCAGCGCGACCGTCAGCGTCGCGTTGTCGCTGCCACCGCAGTTGAGGTGGTTCTCGTTCTGCAGTTTGACCGTCGTTTGCGGCAGGTCCAGCACCGCCGGCGAGCGGACCTTGGTATCCGGGGTGTACTTGCCGCTCGACAGCGCCGCGGCCGCGGTGACCAGCTTGAACGTCGAGCCGGGCGGGTAGAGCTCCTTGATCGCCCGGTTAGACATCGGCCGGTTCGGGTCGTTGGTCAGCCTCTTCCAAGCCGCGCTGACCTTGTTCAGGTCGTGGCTGGCGAGCTCATTCGGGTCGTACGACGGCCTGGAGACGAGTGCGAGGATGCGCCCGGTCTTCGGCTCGATCGCGACTACCGCACCCTTCTTGCCGGCCAGTCCCGCGTACGCCGCCAGTTGGGCCTTGGGGTTCAGCGTCAAGGAGATGCTGGCGCCCTGCTGCCGCTTGCCGGTGACCACGTCGGCCACCCGCCGGAACACCATCGACGGATCCGAGCCGTTCAGCTGGGAGTTCTCGTTGAGTTCGAGAGCGGCCCGGCCGTACAGGTACGAGTAGTAGCCGGTGACTGGCGCATAAGCCTCGCCGGACGTGTAGCTGCGCTGGTACTTGAACTGGTCGGTGGACTGCTTGCTCTGTGCGATCGGCGTACTGCCGATCAGGATCGGACCGCGGTTCACCGAGAACTGGGAGTCCCGGACCCGGCGGTTGTCGTTCTTGCCGTTCAGGTCAGTGGCCCGGAATGCCTGCAGGTAGGTCGAGTTGGCCATCAGCGCGAGCATCAAGATGATCGCGGCCACGGCCATGCGTCGGATGGCTGAGTTCACAGTTTCTGCACCGCCAGGGCAATCGTTTCGTCGGAGACCGGAGCGGCCGGCGTCTGCGGCTGTCGGGCCTGGTCACTGATCCGGAGCAGCATCGCGATGATCGCCCAGTTGGCCACCAGCGACGTACCACCGAGGGACATGAACGGGGTGGTCAGACCGGTCAGCGGGACCAGCCCGGTGACGCCGCCGACCACTACGAAGACCTGGATGGCGAAACTCATGCCCAGCCCGGCGGCGATCAGCTTGCCGAAGATGTCCCGGCAGCCGAGCGCGGTGCGCAGGCCGCGCTCCACGATCAACGTGTAGATCAAGACGATCGCGATCAGCCCCGTCAGGCCCAGCTCTTCGCCGAACGAGGACATGATGAAGTCGCTGTTCGACACCGGGGTGAGCTCAGGCCGGCCTTGACCGAGACCCTTCCCGAGAACGCCGCCCCAGGCCTGCCCGTACAGGCCCTGGACCAGCTGCCAGCTTCCCTGGTCGAGCGTGTTGAACGGATCCAGCCAGGTGTTCACCCGGACCTGGACGTGGTGGAACGTGCTGTAGGCGAACCAGCCACCAATTGCGAACAGCAACCCGCCGATGACAAGCCAGCCGACCCGTTCGGTCGCGACGTACAGCAGAACCAGGAAGAGGCCGAAGAACAGCATCGACGTGCCCAGGTCCTTCTCGAAGACCAGCACGCCGAGGCTGGCCGCCCAGGCCACGATGATCGGCCCGAGGTCCCGGGCCCGGGGCAGGTCCAAGCCGAGGAAGCGATGGCCGGCCAGCGTCAGTACGTCGCGCTTCACCACCAGGTAACCGGCGAAGAAGATCACCAGGCAGACCTTGGCCACCTCACCCGGCTGGAACGACATGCCGAGCAGCCTGATCCAGATCCGCGAGCCGTTGATGTCCACGCCGAGGCCGGGGACCAACGGCAGTACCAGCAGCACCAGCCCTGCCAAGCCGGCGGTGTAGGTGAGGGCCTGCAGCCGCCGGTGGTCCCGCACGAGCAGGATGACTGCCAGGAACAGCATCACGCCGACAGCGGTCCAGGTGATCTGCTGCGTTGCAGCCGCGATGGGTGGCTTGGCACCCCTGCTCTGGGCCGAAGCCGCCAGGCCGAGGTCGATCCGGTGGATCATCGCCAGCCCGAGGCCGTTCAGCAGTACGGCGCAAGGCAGCAGCACCGGGTCGGCGTACGGGGCCCTGATGCGGAGCGTGAGGTGCGCGATCAGGGCCAGCACACCGACACCCACGGCGTAGTAGCCGGTACTGGCCGGGACGCTGCCCTGCACGGTGAGGCCGATGTTGACGTAGGCGGCGACCGAGACGCCGACGGCCAGGATCAGCAGCATCAGCTCCACTCCGCGGCGAGTCCGCGGGATGACCTGGATGACCGATGTCGACGCGATACTCATCGGACCCCGTCGCAGTCGGCCGGGTCCACCGGAATGGTCGGGGTCGTCGAATCGGAGATGGCCGGGGGTGTAGTCGCGGGCTTACTGGCGGGGCCTGTCGGCGTCCTAGTCACCGGCTTGGTGCTGACGGTGACGGGCGGGGGGTTCGACTTCGGCGTGGGCTTCGGCGTGGGCTTCGGGGTCGGCTTGGCGGCGCAGTCATCGGCGGTCTGCTGCAACCTGCCGACTATCGTCCGGGCGTCGCTCAGGCTCTCGGCCTGGATCGAGCCCTCGACTTGCTCCCGGCTGTACGTGGGCAACTTATCAACCTGCAGTCGTTGCTGCTCGTAGATGTTGGACAAGGTGACGCCCGGGATCCCCGCGTCCACACCCTTGAAGATCGCAACGTAATCGCCGTCGGTGCCGACGTAGTACTGCCGCTGGGTCCAGCCGTAGGCGAACCAGCCGGACCCGCCGACCAGGATCAGCACAACAACCAGCACAGCCAGTCGCCGCAGCCACAGGAACCGCTTCGGCGGCTGCGGGGCGTACCGCAGTTCCTCAAGGTCGACGTCTGCTGCCGTACCGCCCGTGCCGCCGTCCCCACCAGCACGCAGTACGTCGACTGTCGGCTCGGCCCGGCCGGTACCGCCCTGGGCGAGTTCAGCGGCCGCGCCGACCAGTTGCGGTTCGACGCCACTCGACGGTTCGGTTTCGACCACATCGGCGACCACGCAGGTGACGTTGTCGTTGGAGCCGCCCTCGAGCGCATGGGTGATCAGCTCGACCACAACAGAGTCGGGCGTGCCCTCCGCCATGGAGGTGGAGATCACCTGGTCGCTCACATAGTCCGGCAGGCCGTCACTGCACAGCAGCAGTCGGTCTCCCGCCTGAACGTCGAGCATCTCCAGATCCGGGTCCGAGTCGGGCCGACCGTCCAGCACCCGCAGGATCAGGTTCCGGTGCGGATGGGTGAACGCCTCCTCCCTGCTGATCCGGCCCTCGTCCACCAGCGACTGTACGAAAGTGTGGTCATGGCTGAGTTGGTACAGCCGCCCGTCGCGCATCCGGTAAGCCCGCGAGTCACCGAGATGGGCCAGCCCGAGTTGCTGCCCGTCGAACAGCAGTGCGGTCACGGTAGAACCCATGCCCTCGCGCTCCGGGTCCTCCTCGACCAGCTCGGAGAGCCGCTCGTTGGCGCGATGCACTGCCCCGGCGAGGGCCTCGATCATTTCGTGTCCGGTGATACCCGGCTTGTCGAGCTTGCGGATCACCTGGACGGCCGCGGCACTGGCCACCTCACCCGCGGCGGCACCACCCATACCGTCGGCCAGCAACAACAGGTGCGGGCCGGCGTACGCGGAGTCCTCGTTGTTGCGGCGGACACGGCCGACGTCGGACAGTGCGGCATAGTCGAGCGACAAGGTCATGGCGCCTACTTCGCGATGTTCAGCGTCGTACGACCGATCCGGATGGAACCGCCGATCTCGGCCGGGACGGGTCGGGTCACCCGTTGCCCGTCGAGGTAGGTCCCATTGGTAGAGCCGAGGTCCTCGACCCACCACTGACCTTCGGACTGGAACAGCCGGGCGTGCCGGGTGGAGGAGTAGTCGTCGTCGAGCCGGATCTGGCAGTCCGAGCCGCGGCCGATCACCACCGGCTCCTCACCGAGGGGCGCGCCGACACCGGCCTGCGGACCATCGGCGATGGTCACCGTACCGGGCGCGCCGCGATTCTTCTTCGAAGCCTTGGCCGGCCGGTTGTTCGCCGGGGAGATCGTGGCCGCAACCGCCCGGCTGTCCACCTTGGCGCCGAACAGGTCGGACCTGATCACGGACAGTACCGCCAGTACGAACATCCAGAGCAGGGCCAGGAACCCCAGCTTGATCAGGGTGAGTGTCAGTTCCGACATGGAAGGCCAGTCACCACCCGCTGCTGGGCGGCTGGGCGATCGGCTCGTCCGCGAGGCGCAGCGTCATGGTGGTGTTCCCGATCCTTACGGTCGATCCGTCGGTCAGTTCGGCCTCGGCCGCCCGGCGCCCGTTCACCAGGGTGCCGTTGGTGGAGCCGAGGTCGACCAGGACCACCTTGACACCCTCGGGGCCTTCCGGCATCAACCGGATCTCCGCATGCCGCCGCGACACCCCGGGGTCGTTGATCTGGATGTCGGCGTCGGTACCGCGCCCGAGCACCACGCCCGGCGGGTTGATCGGCCGGCGCCGCCCGTTCACCTCGAGCATCACCTGCGGTGCGCCGCGGCGTACCGGCGGTGGTTCTGGTGGCGGCTGCACCGGCGCGCTTTGCAGCACCGTGTGGTCGCCTGCGGGAGGGTCGCCCGCGGGAGGTCGGGGCCGCTGTGGCGTCCCGACAGTGGCGCTGCGGACCCGGAACTTCCCGGTCGGCAGTTCGTCGTGCTGGGTCAACTGGATCTCTATCGGTCCGGAGAAGGTGTAGCGCTGGAGGTCAGCGTGGTCGCGCAACTCGTTCGCGAGCTCGTGGCTCAAGGTCTGCCCGTAGGCGTTCAGCCGTTCGAAATCGCTCGGCGCGAGCTCGATCAGGAACTGGTTCGGTATCAGCCGGCGGTCCCGGGACAGGATCCGCGCCGTGTTGTCGATCTCACGCTTCAAGGCGGCGGCCAGCTCGATCGGCTCTACGTCACCCTTGAACGCGCGTGCGAAGACACCACTGACGAGGCCCTCAAGGCGTCGCTCGAAGCGCTGCAGCGGTCGCACGCGTCCTCCTCCACGGTCGGTTCGTCGGTGGTGCTCCAACGATCATGCTTGCGTACGGCACAACCATCAGGCTTGCCGATGTCGTGTCCACCGCGCGCGGTGGACACACCGGTACGACGATCGATCGTATCGGGAGGTTCGACCGTACCCGCAATGTCAGAGTCACATCGGAGCCGTGCTAACCTTTTTCCTCGGTTGTGGGTCTCCGATTTTCGGAGACGAAACAGTCGGCGCGCGAGTGGCGGAATAGGCAGACGCGCACGGTTCAGGTCCGTGTGCCCGAAAGGGTGTGGGGGTTCAACTCCCCCCTCGCGCACAGCGTCTCAGCTCCCGGTCAGGCTTCGGCCCGACCGGGAGCTTCTGCTTTCCGGCCCTCCTCCTCACCGCCGTCCCCCGAGCCGGGCACCTTCTCGTAGGCCCGCACAACCTGTACATGGGAGCGTTTGCACGGGTGCATCGCCGGCGTTCCCGCGTACTTACGTAGGCGTGGCCGTCCGGACCGTCGGCGCTGGCAGACTGCGTCCATGGGTGACCACGCTCAACCTTGCAGACGGGCGAGCGGCCAGTTCAGCAGCTCTGCCACGCGCACACCGAGAGGTATTGGCAGGCCGATGGTTGGCTGACCAGAGCGTTCCGGCAATGAGGCCAGCCGAAGTCCCGGCGGTCCACCAACTCGACGTACGGGAGGGCGAAGATGCTCGGCATCAGGTCGAGGTCCGGATACATGACGACGTCCACGTCCGGTACAGGGATCTCGTGGAAGCCTGACGAGAACCGGATCGCCGAGGCGAAGGAGCTGTTGAGCAGTGACTGGTGAGACCCAGGTCGAGGCAGAGCCGCTCGGCGGGACGTACGTCGCGTTCGCTGACAAGGCGCGCGCCGAGGAGCTCGCGGGAAGCGTGAGCGGCACCGTGCTACCGGTCAGCTATCACGAGCAACTCGAGCTGATCGTCGATCCGGAACTGCTCGCCGTACCGGAGTTGTTCTTCAACGCGGCTCGGCTGGATCGGTCGATCGCACTCTCGACCGAGGACTACGTCCGCCTCACGGAACCGCGGATCGAGCGCATCACCGCTCCCTGACCAGGGCCACTCGGCCCTTCGCCGATGCCGCCGCCGATGTGCCTGCTGTGCCGGTGGATCCGGCTAAAGTGCTCGCCACTGCGCCGTACGCGCTGGTTTGGTTGTGCTTTGCTCGCTCGCCAGCTAGAGGGGGTAGCACCATGCAAGACGGGTCGCTGCTGGACGCCCGGGAAGAGCAGGCCTACCGGCTACTGGTCGGGCTGTCCGTCGCCAGGTCCGCCGAGCTGGCCGAGGTGGCGGAACTGACCCGGTCCGAGGCGGACGAGGTGCTGCAACGGCTGCAGGCGAAAGGCCTGATCACGGTCCAGCCGGGCGACGACCCGGTGTTCCGGCCGCTGCCGCCTGACGTCGCCCTCGGTACGACGCTGCTGCGCCAACAGGAGTCCCTCGAATCGGCACGCAAGACCGTTGCCTCACTGAGCGAGGAGTACCGCGCCAGTGCCAGCCGGCGTGATGCGCATCACCTGGTCGAGGTGATCGTCGGCGCGGCCGCGCTACGGGACAAGCTCCGCCAACTGCAGGAATCGGCCCGCGAGGAGATCCTCTGGTTCTGCCGGGCCAACCCGCTCGCGATGCAGGGGGCCGAGAACACCGAGGAGTACGGCGCCCTGAGCCGAGGCGTGCGCTATCGCGCCATCTACGAGCGGGCCCTGCTGGAGACGCCAGGCGAGCTCGACACCATCGCGGAAGGCGTCAGCTGGGGTGAAGAGGCCAGAACCCTGCCGGTCCTTCCGGTCCGGCTGGCGATCGTGGACCGCTCTACTGCAGTCTGTCCGCTGGTCCGGGACACCGAACTGGGCATCGGCGAACCAACAGCCGCTGTGATCGGCCGGGGCCAGCTACTGGACGCTCTGCTCGCGCTGTTCGAGAGCCACTGGGAACAGGCAACGCCGGTGCGGCTACAAGCCGACGGGGCAGTGGATCCCGAAGGCCTGGACGACTCCGAGCGCTTCCTGCTGTCTCTGGTGGTGGCCGGCGTACCGGACAAGTCCATCGCCTCGCAGTTGGGCATCAGCCGGCGTACGGTCCAACGCCGTCTCGACCGCATGATGGCGCTCGCCGGCGTCGACACCCGCACCGGCCTGGCCTTCCAAGCCGCGCGCCGCAACTGGCTCTGACCACGAAATCCGTATCGCGATTTTGCTGTTCAACAGCAAAACCGCGATACGGATCCGGGCGGCTTAGCGCAGGCCGTAGGCGCGGATGACGGTCTGCTCGATCTTGTTGCCGTTGTTGTCGGAGGCCTTGACGCGGAGTGACACCGTGCCATTGCCCGCGGGGATGAGCGCCGCCACGTACTTGCCCTGGGTGCCTACTGCGACGAGGCGGCGCCAGGTCTTGCCCTCGTCGAACGACACCTCCGCCTGCAGTGCCGTACTGGGCGGTGCTGCGACGCCGGCCTGCTGGTGGACGCGGAAGCCGATCAGCTGCGGCCGGGCTGCGACCCGCCCCGTCAGGTCGGCCGGTACGTCATAGTCCACCTGCAGCAACGGAAGCGCCGTCGCCTTGTCCACAGGCTGTTTCGCGGACCTGAAGTCCCACACCGTCCGGGTGCTGGTACCCCAGTTCCACTCCTCGTCCGTCCGCTCGGTCGCCAGTTCCAACCGGTACGCCGCGTCCGCGCTGGTGGTCACGAAATCCTGGCGGGCGTTGGGTAGTTCGGCCACTACCTGGCCGTCGCGTGACAACGATGCCGAGGCCTTGGTGGTATCGCCGAGCGTGTAGTGCCCGGCTGCGTCCACGAACTCCGGCACTCGCAGGGACAGCCGGTCGGCGGTCCGGGTCGACACCATGCCGGGTGCCGAGGCGGGCCGGACCACCGGACCGAACCAGGTTTCCGACGAGGATCCGTTGCGGTAGGTCTGCGGAACGATGGTCATGCCGCCGCCCAGCGGGTTCATCGAGTCCCAGGTGAAGAGGTGGTGCACCCGGTGCTGCCAGAGCGAGTCGCCCGAGGTCACCCACTCCTCTCGGACCTTCGGGGTCTGGACGAAGCGCTGGGTGTCGTTCCAGGCGTAGGTCTGCCACGGACGCCAGCCGAACCGCTGCTCCTTGGCCCAGTTGAAGCCGCCGTTGTCCGTGTACTTCGTGTTCACCCGAGCGCTGTTCGTCGCCGTCACCTTGTAGACGATCTTGTCCGGGATCTGCCCGGTCGATACCTGCTGGACGTCGTACAGGTAAGGGCTGGAAGTGGTCAGCGTCAGCTCGATGGTGGCCTGTCCCATGGCCGCGCGGTCGATCAGCTTCTGCCCGTCCCTGGTGGAGGTCACCATGGCTGGGATCGGTTCGCGGTCGCCGGTCGGGTCCCACACCGTCCAGGCGCTGAAGTCGGGCGGTCGCACGATGATGATGCCGGCGGCGCCTGCCGCAGCTGCCGCTGCGATCTGTACGGACTCACCCGACGTCTCCGAATACTTCACCACCGCAATTGCGCCGTGCACACCCTGGAAGCTGTCGTCAGCGCTGACCAACACGAACCGCTTCTTGCCCTCATACGACGGTGACTGGTGCAGCAGGTTGATGTCCAACGGCCCGGACACGCCCGGTATGGACGCCTGGACCATCGGTGCGACCAATTGCCAGCGCGACGAGAACTCGAAGCTGCCGTCTGCCACGGGTTTGGTCGGCGTGACCTGGACCTGCTTGACCGTGCTGAAATGCATCACGCCGTGGCTGACGCTGCGGCCGTTGCCGTACTCGCGGTGCACGTAGTAACTGAGCACGGCCTGCTGCTCCGCCGGCTTCGGCGTCTCGATGGTGATCGGTACCGCCTTGCGGGCGTCCAGCACGACCTCGGTGTCGCCGGTGACCTTCACGTTCGGGTCGGTGTAGAGGCTCACCTTCTCGTCCTGCGGGTCGTTGTTCTCGACCAGCGAGTGCAGCAGGTAGCCGCCCTCCTCCACCTGGACGCGCAGGGTTCCGCCGCTCGGGATCCAGGAGAGCACGTCGGATCGCGCGTTGTCGCCATACAGGGAGACGACGGGTACGCCGGTGGGTTTGCCGTCGAGGCCGATCGCCCGCAGCGTGACGGTGTGCTTCGGACCCTGCCGTAGTGCGCCGACCGCCGTGTGGGTGATCACCCCATCGGGGCCGGTGGCAACGATCCACCCGCTGTGCAGCCCGCGCTCCAGCTTCGTCGGATCCAGGGACACCGGTACGTCGATGCTGCCGCCGGCGGGCACGGTGATGCTGCTGGGCACGGCCAGCGCATCCGTCTCGGGCTTGTGCAGGTCCAGGTTGTCGATGTCCACGGCCAGATTCAGCGTGACCGGCGCCGAGGCGTCGTTCCGGTAGGTGACGGTCCGGCTCATCGGCTGGTTGGCGCTCTGCAGGCCGAAGTCCGCGACACCGGTGGCGTACACCTTCTGGGCGAAGGCGCGAGCGACGTCGGTTCGGCCGGCGCCCTGGGCGTAGACGCTCAGGTCCGTGTTGGTCTTGGCCGTGCTCACCAGCGCGTCCTTCAGGCGGCCGGCCTTCCAGTCCGGGTGTGCCTGGGCGAGCAACGCGGCGGCTCCGGCGACATGGGGCGTGGCCATCGAGGTACCGGAGGCGGCCGTGTAGAGGTCGTCGACCGGGTCGCCCATGGCGGTGCCGGCGGCGCGAGCGGCGACGATGCCCACACCTGGTGCGGTGATCTCGGGCTTCAGTCCTTCGTCACCCAGCCGGGGGCCGCGACTGGAGAAGGAGGCAAGCGCGTCGTTCCGGTCGACAGCGCCCACGGTGAGGGCGGACGGCGCGGTGCCAGGGGCTCCGATCGAGCTGTCCGCGCCGTCGTTGCCAGCAGCAACGACGAAGAGCGTGCCGGACTCCGCGGTGATCCGGTCGACCGCCTGGCTGAGCGGGTCCGTACCGTCCGTCGGGCCGCCGCCCAGGCTCATGTTGACCACCTTGGCGCCCGCGGCAGCTGCCCATTCCATCCCGGCGATGATCCAGGAGTCGTACCCCCAGCCGTCGTCACCGAGGACCTTGCCGATCAGCAGGTCGGCCTTCGGGGCGACGCCCTTGCGAGTGCCTCCCGCCCCCGCGCCGGTCCCGGCGATGGTGGCGGCGACATGCGTGCCGTGGCCGAAGTGATCGACCGAGCCGCTACTGCTTCCGGAGAAGTCGTGCGCCTCCTTTACCTTGCCGACCAGGTCGGGGTGGTTGGCGTCGACGCCGGTGTCAAGTACGGCGACCTCCACACCAGTGCCCTCGTACCCGGCCTGCCAGGCTGCGGGTGCGCCGATCTGCGGCACGCTGCGGTCCAGTACCGGCTTGACCTTCCCGTCGAGCCAGACCTTGGCGATGCCGGCACCGAGCCCGGAAGCACTGCGAATCGTGGCACCCGGGTTGAGCGATTTCCACAAACCGGGCAGCCCCGCCTTGGTCACCTTGACCGCGGCTCCGCCGATGCTGCTCAGCGGCTGAGTGGTCGTCGTACCGGCGAGGGTCTGGACGTGGGCAGCGGACGGATCGGTGTAGCGCACGATCAGCGGCAGGCTCGTCGCGGAGGTGTCGCCGAAGCCGTCGGCGATCAACTCGTTCACGTCGAACAGATCGGCGTCGAGTACGCCGGTTGAGACGTACGGCACGGCATCGCTGGGCAGTACGCGGAGGCCGCCGTCAGCCTCGACGGTGTGGAAAGTGATGCGTTCGCGGCCGGGCGCCGGGTGCACGGTGGCGGCCTTCCGGCCGGATCCGGCGTCGGCGACCTCGACGACATCACCCGTGATCAGCGTGACCTTCGCCGACTGGCCGGACAGCGCCGCCGGTAGGCCGGAAGCGGCGGCTGCCGCTGGAGTGGTGCTGGTTAGCGGGACGGCGGACGCGGGGGTCACCGCGGTCGCGCCGAGCGCCAGCACGGCCGTCAGGACGACGGCCCGTTGCAACGGGGAGGACATGGGTGGGCTCCTTCAGAGGCTGGGCAGGCACCTCGCTGTAGTGAGTGTCCAACTCCGTGTCGCCAATGCGTCCTGTCCAGCGGTGCCGTCCATGTGCCATGGCGCAACCACGCCACCCACTTCATCGTTGCCGAGGGCTACTCGCCGATAGGCCCACTGATGGCGGAGGGGGACACCAGACCCCGCGGGACATCGAGGCGGTGAGTGTGACGGTTAGCAGAGCTCACCGGGCCGACCTGGTGTGGTCGAGCGGATCGAGGTGGAAAATCAAGGCATGACGGCACAGCAGCTTGTGCGGCGGTGGGCCTGGGTCGGCACCTTCGTGGTGGGCGCCGGAATGTACATGATGGTGATCGCGGTGCTGGCCGACACGCACAACCCGAACATGATCCCCACGATGATCCTGCTCGGGGCGCTCGTCGTACCGCTGACGTTCGTTACGTTCGCGGCCGGGCGGTCCGGGCGCTGGCTCATCGATGGGCTGACGCTCGGCGGTGCGTTGCTGTTCGGCGGCGTGATCGGGGTGGTCGTCGCGGGCCTGCTCGAGTACGACACGCTGCGCAGGCTGGGTGCCTTGCCGATGATCGCGGTCGGGTTGATCGAGGAGGCCGCGAAGCTGGTCGTGCCGGTGATCCTGGTGGTGTTCGCCAGGCGCCGGTACCGCTCGGTCGGCAGCGGAATCGTGATCGGTATCGCGGTCGGTACCGGGTTCGCGGTGCTGGAGACGATGGGCTACGCGTTCGTCGCGCTGATCCAGTCCGGTGGCAATGTGGGTGCGGCCGAGGAGACCTTGCTCATCCGGGGCCTGCTCTCCCCCGCCGGGCACGCGGCCTGGACCGGACTGGCCTGCTGGGGCCTGTGGCGGTTTGCGATAGAGCCGTCCAGCAAACGGTTGCTCGGATTCGTCGGTATGTACGCCCTGGCGGTCGCTTTGCACACGGCGTGGGACGGCATCGGTGGCACGGTCACCTACGCGGTGGTCGGCGCTATCAGCATCAGCCTGCTGATCTTCGGCCTCAAGCGTGCGCAACGTGTCGACAACCGTCGGCTCGTCATGTCCTGAACACTCGTCACGACCTGCTGAACAGCAGCAAGGACACTAGCTTGGCCGCACTGGTCCGCTAAATTACTAAACCAGCTGTCTGACTGGTCTATTGCGCATTCTGCAAACCATGCTGCAGGGAGTGCTCATGAACGGCAAGTTTCCAGCGGGTTGCGATGTGGATACGCTCTCACGACTTAATAACGGATCTTACTGATCTATTGACTGGTCTGCTGAATCTGGGCAATTCTCTACGCCACTGAACCACAGGTTCATACCAGTCAGCCGGAGATGATCCGGCTCTCCGCCAGAGGTGATCCATGAAGTTCCGTCCCCTTGCCGTCGCCGCCGTCACGGCTCTCGCACTCAGTACCGCCGCCTGCGGCTCGTCGGACGGTGGCAACAATGCCGCTGCCACCGGTCCGAAGACCATCACAGTCTGGCTGATGAAGGGAAGCGTCTCCGACGACTTCCTGAAGCGCTTCGAAGACGACTTCGCGGCCAAGCACACCGACATCAAACTGAACGTCCAGATCCAGGAGTGGAATGGGATCGGTCCGAAGATCATCGGCGCACTTGCCAGCAAGGACGCGCCGGATGTGATCGAGGTCGGCAACACCCAGGTCGCACAGTACTCGGCCAGTGGTGGCGTGAAAGACCTGACCGACAAGAAGGCCGACCTGAAGGGCGACGACTGGATCGAGGGTTTGGCCGGCCCCGGCAACTACGAGGGCAAGCAGTACGGCATTCCCTACTACGCCGCCAACCGGGTGGTCGTCTACCGCAAGGACCTCTTCAAGGCGGCCGGTATCGCCACGCCGCCGAAGACCCGCACGGAGTGGCTGGCCGACACCGCCAAGGTGAACACCGGCGGCAACCAGGGCATCTACCTGCCCGGCCAGAACTTCTACGTGCTGGCCGGCTTCATCTGGGACGAGGGCGGCGACCTGGCCGTCAAGGACGGCGCTAACTGGAAGGGTGCTCTGGAGACCCCGGAGGCTCTCAAGGGCATGGACTTCTACAAGCAGATCCAGGCGCTCGGCAAGGGCCCGAAGGACTCCGACGAGGCCAAGCCGACCCAGACCGACGTGTTCGCGCAGGGCAAGATCGCGCAGATGATTGCGGTCCCGGGTGCGGCCGAGTTGATCACTCAGGCGAACCCGGCACTCAAGGACAAGCTCGGATTCTTCCCGATCCCCGGCAAGACTGCCGACAAGCCGGGTGCCGTGTTCACCGGTGGTTCGGACCTGATCATCCCGGAGGCCTCGGCCAACCCGGACGCGGCGTACACGTTCATCAAGGACCTTAGCGGCGAGCAGTGGCAGACCGATCTGGCCAAGACGATGAAGTACGTGCCCAACCGCACCAGCCTGGCGTCCGCAGTCGGCGCCGACGAGGGCACCGCGGCGATGGCGGCCGGTGCCGCCAACGGCAAGGCCACCCCGAACTCGCCGAACTGGGCGGCCGTCGAGGCGAAGAACCCGATCAAGGAGTACCAGACGAAGGTCCTGACCGGCGGTGACCCGGCGGCTGCTGCGAAGGCGGCCGACGAGATCATCACCCAGGCCCTAAACGCCAAGTAGCACAGTGGCTGTCGCTCACACTGAACCCCCTACAGTGGAAGCCCCCGCCCCCGGGACCGGTACGCCGGCCCCGGCCCGGCGGGGGCGACCCCTGTGGGTGCGCCTGTTGCCTTACCTGCTGGTCGCGCCGACCGTGCTGGGTACGGCGTACTTGCTGGCCTATCCACTGGTCCGCAACCTGTTGATCTCGTTCCAGAAGTTCGGCATCGCCCAGTTGATCCGCGGCGGTGCCCAGTTCGTCGGACTTGACAACTACAAGCACATCCTCAGCGACGGCATGTTCTGGGGCGTCGTCCGCCGGACGTTCGTGTTCACCGCCATCAACGTCGCGCTCATCATGATCCTGTCCACCGCGATCGCGCTGCTGATCGGTGCCCTGGGCAAGTGGATGCGGCTGACCGTGATGGGCGGCCTGGTGCTTGCCTGGGCGATCCCGGTGATCGCCGCCACCACGGTGTTCCAGTGGCTCTTCCAGTCCCAACTGGGCGTGGTGAACTGGGTGCTGGTCGCGCTCGGCTTCAACAAGTACGACGGCTACGCGTGGTTCGCACACGGCAACTCGACCTTCGCCATCATCGTCATCCTGATCGTCTGGCAGTCGGTACCGTTCGCGGCGCTGACTCTCTACGCGGCGATGACCACGGTGCCGAAGGAACTGCAGGAGTCGGCCCAGATCGACGGGGCCGGCGGGGTGAGGACGTTCCTGCTGATCACCTTCCCGATCCTGCGGCCGATGTTCGGGCTGATCCTCTGTCTGGAGGTCATCTGGGTTTTCAAGTGCTTCGTGCAGATCTGGGCGATCAGCCAGGGCGGCCCGGGCAACGCGACGCTGACGCTCCCCGTCTACGCCTACCAGATCGCCCAGTCGCTGAACCGCTACGACCTGGGCGCAGCGATCTCGATGGTCACGGTGCTGATCCTGGCCGTGGTGCTGCTGGCCTACTTCCGGCAGATGTTCAAGGAAGAGGGTGAGCTGTGAGGACCCGCCTCAGCCGCAAGATCACGCTGAACATCCTGGCGCTCGGCGTCGTCGCCTTCTCGGTCTTCCCCGTCTACTGGATGGTGCTGACCGCGTTCAAGCCGACGAAGGACATCCAGGCCGCGACTCCGTCGTTCTTCCCGACGCACATCACCCTCAGCCATTTCAGTACGGCGGTGCACGCCGACGGATTCTGGTTGTTCTGGCGCAACAGCGCGTTCGTCGCGCTCAGCGCGGTGCTGCTGGCTCTGGTGGTGGCCTGCCTGGCCGCGTACGCCGTCGGCCGGATGCGCTGGAAGGGGCGCCAGGCGTTCATCCTGATGGTGTTCATCGCGCAGATGACACCGTGGGAGGCGCTGCTGATCCCGATGTACGTGATCGCCCGCGACACGAACATGTTGGACAAGTTGCCGATGCTGTCCCTGATCTACTTCATGATGACGCTGCCGTTCACGATCGTGACGCTGCGCGGATTCCTGAACGCGATCCCGGCGGAGTTGGAGGAGGCCGCGCAGGTCGACGGCTGCAACCAGTTCCAGGCGTTCGTGCGGATCGTCTTCCCGCTGCTCGCGCCCGGGCTGCTGTCCACTTCGCTGTTCGGCTTCATCACCGCGTGGAACGAGTTCGCGTTCGCGAACCTGCTGATCATCAAGAACCAGAACCAGCGGACGCTGCCGGTGTGGCTGTCGTCGTTCAGTGACACTTTCGGCACCGACTGGGGCGCCACGATGGCGGCGGCCACCCTCTTCATGCTGCCGGTGCTGGCGATCTTCCTGGTACTTCAGGGCCGGGTGACCACGGGGGTGGCAGCCGGGGCCGTGAAGGGTTAGCGATCGACCTGCGTCTACGCGAGTGGTCGGATATCGGTCTGCTGCACGACGCAGGAAGACAGGTCAGCCATCTCCTGAGTAGCCTGATGAAGATTGCCCAGCCTGGACAATCCGTGTCGGAATGAGTACGGTCCGTAACGGCGTCCGCCTCACGCCAGACCCGGAGTTGGACGCTGTCCTTCTCCTACCAGTCGGTGAGGTGCTGCCCGCCAGTAGCGCCTCGCTGGTGAATGGGCGAGCAGCTAACGGCGAAGCCGGGAGCTGATGGGGGCCTATCCACCTAGGTGGGGCGGGCTGAGCGCGGTCATCCGACCATCGCGCTCGCCCGCCCCACCGACTCAGACTCTGCGGCGGGGCACCGGGATTTCGCCCGATCGCCGGACACTATTCTCCCCGAGCGGTATCCATCGGCGGCAGCGATTGGCACACTGGGTAACCGACCCAGCACGTACCGACGACTCCACCGCCCCCCGGGAGACCGCCGTGCCACAAGTCCGGAAGCCCCGCCTTGCCCTGATACTCGCCGTCATCCTTGCGCTGCTTCCCTTCGGCGCAGCACCGTCGACGGCCGCGACCATTGCATCCATCACCGTCAGTACGGCGATCCAGCAGCAGAACGGGTCCGTCGCCACGGTCGAGGGATACGTCGTCGGTCAGCCGACTGCCACCAGCACGGTGGTCCGGAGCAATTTCCCGAGTGACTATGCGCTGGCTCTGGCCGACACGAGCAGCCAGACCGGCACGTCAGCCATGCTCTACGTGCAGATCCCGAGCGCCTTCCGCGCGTCGTACGGGCTGCAGTCGAACCCCGGGCTGCTCGGCACCAAGATCTCCGTGACCGGCACGCTGACGGCGTACTTCTCGCATCCCGGTCTGAAGGACCCGACGGCGTTCAGCGGTGCCGCTGGGGGCTCCGACCCGGGCGGCCCGGATCCGGGCAACTACTACGCGAACGCGATCGGCAAGACCGGCCCAGCGCTGAAGTCCGCGCTGCACACGATCATCTCCAGCCAGACAAAGCTCACGTATGACCAGGTCTGGACCGCGCTGCAGGACACCGACCAGGACCCGGCCAACCCCAACAATGTGGTGCTGCTCTACTCCGGCCGCTCGCAGGCCAAGAACACCAACGGCGGCAATGCGAACGATTGGAACCGCGAACACGTCTGGGCCAAGTCGCACGGTGACTTCGGCACCGTGACCGGCCCGGGCACCGACGTCCACCATCTCCGACCGGAGGACGTCACGGTGAACTCGGTCCGCGGCAACAAGGACTTCGACAACGGTGGCTCGACGGTGGCTGAGTGTCCCGGCTGCCTGAGTGACGCCGACTCCTTCGATCCGCGCCCTGCCGTCCGGGGCGACGTCGCCCGGATGATCTTCTACATGGCCGTCCGGTACGACGGTGGCGACGGATTCGCCGACCTGGAGCCGAACGACTCGGTGAACAACGGGTCCGCGCCGTACCTGGGCAAGCTCTCGGTGCTGAAGGCATGGAGCGCGGGTGATCCGCCGGACGCATTCGAGAAGCGCCGCAACCAGGTCATCTTCGACAACTGGCAGCACAACCGGAACCCGTTCATCGACCATCCGGAGTGGGTCAACTCCATCTGGCCCTGATCTCTTCCGGTGCTTCGTTGGACCGTCCTGTGGATATCGTCGGGCCGGGCGGGGTGGACCTAATAGGTTTGAGGTATGACTGAATCGACCTTGCCGCTGCCCAGGTTCCATCTCGCCATGCCCGTCGACGATCTCGCCGCCGCCGGGGAGTTCTACGGCTCCGTGATCGGGTGTGAGCGCGGCCGCAGTTCCGACACCTGGATCGACTGGAATCTGCGCGGTCACCAGTTCGTGACCCACCTCGCGCCTGGGCGGCAGCAGGCCATCCACAACCCGGTCGATGGGCACGATGTGCCGGTGCCGCATTTCGGGCTGATCCTGACCATCCCCGACTTCCACGCTCTTGCCGGGCGGCTGAAGGCTGCCGGCACGACCTTCGTGATCGAGCCCTATCTGCGGTTCGAGGGCCAGCCGGGCGAGCAGTGGACGATGTTCCTGCACGACCCGGCCGGCAACGCCCTCGAGTTCAAAGCCTTCGCCGACGACGCCCAGGTCTTCGCCGTCTGAACAATCAACCACAGGACGTATTGTCACCGAATATCGCCACAGGGGGCATGATGAGCATCGGCATCCGGGAACTGCGGGACGGTCTGAGCCGCCACCTCGCCGAAGTGCGCGCCGGTCACACCATCACCATCACCGACCATGGTCGACCGATCGCGCGGATCGTGCCGATCGACCAGCCCAGCAC
>JAWWPC010000323.1:0-3053 GCA_033851055.1 Kribbellaceae bacterium
GCGGAGCGCTTCATTTGCACCTCCCCAGCAGGCACCTATACCGTATGGGCAGGTCCCGGTGATGCCGACCACAACAGCGGTTCCTCTGGCGGCATCGACCACAGAGGCTCGCAGTGCGAGAGTGTCCATGTGTTCTTCGCGTTTTAAGACCGCCGATTCAACCAGCGGCTGCGCTGTGCGCAGCGCTGCGGCGGGAGCGCCGGTGGGCGACTTCAGCTGGATGATCTTCGCAACCGACGGCACACCTTGCCGGTTGAGGATGAACAGCATGTAGTGTCCGGGCGGACAGACGTTAGGTGATTCCGGCGCGGTTATCTTGAGACTGCCGGTATCGACCTGAGATCGCAAAAAATTGATGCGCTGGTTGCCGTTGAAGGCGTGGGTGACGGAGGACAGACGGACCCAGCTCACCTTCCCGATGTCGTTTGGCTGGGAGGTGCCGATCTGCAATGTCTCACCATAGTTTGCCGAATCCGGAGCCGACGTAATCTTGGGGCGCGGCCCGTTGAACAGATACGGAGGGGAGAAGATTTGGGCATCGCGGTGGGTATCCTGCGGGTCGTTCTGGACGTCCACGCCATTAACCGGTCGGTACTCACCGCCGCCGGCACTGAGCACCGTGGCATCCGGCAGCAGCACTGCTGTTGCGTGGTAGCAGCGGTCAACTTGCTCAGCCGTCAGTTCGGTCCATTCTCCGGTGGCTGGGTCCCACAACTCCGCGATGTGCACCGGTTCGCCTAGCCGCAGATCGTTGAAACCCGGGTTGGGGCCACCACCGCCGCGCGTGCCACCGGTGACCAGTACCGTGCCGTCCGGTAAAATGGTGGCGTTATGTTGGCGACGGGCATAGTGCATCGCTTTGGCTGGGCGCCATTGGGGTTGACTTTCGTGCAGATCGATGATTTCAACCGCCGCGGTTGGTTGGTGCGTGCCAGAGTCGTTACCTCCGCCAATGTAGATGACTTTGTCCCCATCGTACATGACCGATGGGGCATAGTCGCGGAGTGCATTATCACGTTGGGCGATCTTCGTCCAGTGACCACCGTTTGAGACGTCCAGTGTCCATGTCTGTACCTGAGGCCCAGACATGAAGAGTAGACCCTTGGAGGTGAGGTGCATACGCGGATACAACTCGAACACACCGCCGTCTGGAAGCGAGGCGATCGAAGTCCACCTGTCGTCATTCCATACCTGGGGCACCCTATTGTTAGGCGTCTGGTTATCTTGAGCGAAACTGCCCGAGAGCACCAGAACGCTGCCGTCAGGCAAGGTCGTGGCTGTCGGATACCACCTTCCGTGGTTCATCAGAGCAGTGGGCGTCCACGCGTTGCTGGCCGGGTCATAGAGCGTCGCCTGATCGAGGCCCTTGCTGTCGGCAAAATGTCCTCCGACCACCAACAGGCGTCCGTCAGGCAGGAATGTGTGCCCTGAGCAAAAGAGGTTGATTCTGGTCTTTCCATCCTTCAGCATGGGCTGGGGTGTAGTGGTCACTTGCTTCGTGGAGTGATCCCATAGGAAAGGCGTGCACTCGTGAACGTCTAGCGATTGGGCCGGTTTGTCTCGCCGGCCCCACATCAGGACGAGACCGTTCGGTAAGACATGCGCGTGGATCGCGACATTGGGAAGACGGAAAACAGGTCCCCATTGCCCCCTTGTTGCGCTGGATTCGATGGTGAAGGTGAACGGCGCGGATCGTGCCGCCGCTTCGTCGGCCGTTGTGATCGATCCGGTGCCATTGGCTTGCAAGAACGTGGTCGCGTGATCGTCGTAGGCGATACGGAGGTAGTACTGGACTGCGTCGCCGGCCTGGAAGGTATTCTCCGGGATCGTTGCCGCATAGTACTTGTTGTTGCCCGCGGCGGTCTGGAAGATCAGCGGCAGTGGCTTCCAGTCCGTGTCGGATTTCCGCTTGAAGAAAACGCTGCTCCCGTTTTGCAGTTGGTTGCCGGGGTTCCCATCGCCCTGGAATTGGTTGCCGTTGAAGATCGTGACGGCCGTTCCTGGGACGATTACGCCAACTGGGTCGCGCATGCCAGCCCGCCGGGGCGGTTCGGGGTTGCCAGGAATATGCCACGCATTTCCGAGGTTTGCCATCCGTACTTCGCTCCTTGCTGTCAATGAGGATACGTGCACCCGGCGGGGGCTGATGGCACTACACGAAACCTTCTTACAGCTTCGTGACGCTCAATATTCGATAACCGAGGTGCCGCCTGGATGGGCAAAACGAATTTCGATGAAGCCGGTGTCTGCGTCGTAGTTCCAGCCCGTCGCTTCCGGCGCAGGGGCTGCCTGTCGAGGCACAACCGTCCTGTCACGGAGGACCGTGCCTGGTTCATTGGCTACGACGCGCAGGGCGATCCTGCGCGGAGTGGATGAGACGGTTATGGTGCCGGCAGCTGCGGTTCCTTGACACGACACCTGGGTGCCATCAAAGACGGTGAAGTCGGATGCTCCGCCGGGATAAAGTCGAATGAGTAAACCTTCGTCCATGGTGCTGACCTGCGGATCGTTGACATAGTTGGCATCGCAGAGGGTGCGAAGGTCGCTAAGCAACATTGGCACGATCGCACCCTGGCGAACGAACAGCGGCATCTGTGCCTGGTTGGTGTTGGTCCAAGTGATGGTCTGACCACCGCTGTGCTGCGCGTTCGTCCAGAAGTCCAGCCATTTCCCGTCTGGTAGATAGACGTTGCGTGTCGTCGCGTTCGGCGTCAGCATGGGAGCCACCAGAAACTCGTTCCCGAAGCAGTAGGTATGCTTAACCGTGAACGTGTTCGGGTCGGTCTGGTTCAGCAGAACGAGCGGTCGGATGATCGGCAAGCCGGTCGTGCTTGCTTGCTTCGCGTACGTATAAATGTATGGGAACAACCGCATGTGCAGCCGTGTAAAAAACTTGTAGTTCGCTAACGCTTGATCACCGAATCGCCAGGGATACTGCATCTCATGATTTACCTGCCGATGCATCTGCATGATCGGCGAGAAACAGCCGAACTGAGCCCAGCGCATGAATAGGCTGGGTGGGGACTGGCTGAAATTCGTGTCCTGGTAGCCGC
>JAWWPC010000232.1:0-6157 GCA_033851055.1 Kribbellaceae bacterium
GGTGAGACGGTTGTGCGGATGTTCGGGGCTGGCCTAGGTAGGCTTGAGGACATGCAATTCGCGACCCTGAGCTCACCGACGCTCGTACCCGGCGTACCCAGTCTCGACGAACTGCGGGCGCTCAAGCCGCTGCAGCAGCCCGAGTGGCCCGATGGGCCAGCGCTGGAGCGGGTGATCGGGCAGTTACGGAAGCTGCCGCCGCTCGTCTTTGCCGGTGAGTGCGACGACCTGACCGACAAGATCGGTGCCGTCGCCCGGGGCGAGGCGTTCTTGCTGCAGGGCGGCGATTGCGCCGAGACCTTCGAAGGGGTCACCGCGGAGAACATCCGGGCCAAGCTGCGCGTGCTGCTGCAGATGGCCGTCGTGCTCCAGTACGCCGCCAGCGTGCCTGTGGTGAAGGTGGGCCGGATCGCGGGCCAGTACGCGAAGCCGCGCAGCGCCGGGACGGAGACCCGCGACGGCGTCACGCTGCCGTCGTACCGGGGTGACGCCGTCAACGGGCTGGAGTTCACCGAGGAGTCGCGGATCCCGGACCCGGAACGGCTGCGCGGCGTCTACAACGCGGCCGCCGCGACGCTGAACCTGACCCGCGCATTCACCACCGGTGGGTACGCCGACCTGCATCAGGTGCACGCGTGGAACACCGACTTCGTGAAGTCCTCGCCGGTCGGACAGAAGTACGAGCGGCTGGCCGGCGAGATCGAGCGGGCACTGGCGTTCATGCGGGCCTGCGGCGCGACCGCGGACGAGTTCAAGAGCGTCAACTTCTATGCCAGCCACGAGGCGCTGATCCTCGAGTACGAGCACGCCCTGACCCGGATCGACTCGCGCACCGAGCGGCCGTACGACGTGTCCGGTCACCTGCTCTGGATGGGGGAGCGGACCCGGCAGCTGGATGGAGCGCATGCCGAGTTCCTGGCCTCGCTGACGAACCCGCTGGCCGTGAAGATCGGCCCGACCACGACGCCGAAGTACATCAGCGCCCTGATCGACAAGCTGAATCCGAAGGGCATCGAGGGCCGGCTCACCTTCATCACCCGGATGGGCGCCGGCAAGATCCGCGATGGTCTGCCGCCGTTGCTGGAGGCCGTCCGGGACCACGGTTCGCCGATCGCGTGGGTGTGCGACCCGATGCACGGCAACACCTACGAGACGCCGAACGGCTACAAGACCCGCAACTTCGACGACGTGATCAACGAGGTGCAGGGCTTCTTCGACGCACACGAGCAGATCGGCACCTGGCCGGGCGGCCTGCACATCGAGCTGACCGGTGACGACGTCACCGAGTGCCTCGGCGGTGGCGAGGAATTGGTCGCGGAGGATCTGGTGAACCGGTACGAGACGGCCTGCGACCCGCGGCTGAACCGGCATCAGTCGCTCGAGCTGGCCTTCCTGGTGGCCGAGCGGTTGGGCGGGGCCCGGGCGTGATCGACCTCCGCTCCGACACCGTCACCCGGCCGTCGGCGGCGATGTTGGCCGCGATGACCAGCGCACCGGTCGGCGACGACGTGTACGACGAAGATCCGACGGTCGCCGAGCTGGAGGCAGAAGTCGCCGGGCTTCTCGGTCATGAGGCCGGGCTGTTCGTCGTCACGGGCTCGCTGGCCAACATCCTTGGTATCCGAGCGCTGGCTCCGCTCGGCAGCGAAGTGCTCTGCGAGGCCAGTGCGCACGTCGCCCGCGCCGAGCTCGGCGCCCACGCGGCGGTCAGTGGCATCTCCACCCGGACCTGGAGCGCGCCCGGCGGCCAGATCGACCTCGAGCAGATCCGCGCGCTGATCGCGCCGGACCTCGGCCCGTACTTCATCACCACCTCGGCTGTCTCCGTGGAGAACACCCACAACTTCGGCGGCGGCACGGTCCAGGCCTCGTACGACGCTCTGGCGGACGAGCTGGACGCCATCGGCCTGCCGCTCCACCTGGACGGTGCACGGCTGTGGAACGCCTCAGTCGCCACCGGCGTACGGATGGATGCTTATGCGAGCCGGGCCACGGCGGCGAGTGTGTGCCTGTCCAAGGGGCTCGGTGCACCGGTCGGGTCGGTCCTGGTGGGATCGGCTGAGCTGATCAAGGAAGCGCGAGTCTGGCGCAAGCGGCTCGGAGCCGGCTGGCGCCAGGCGGGAGTACTCGCCGCGGCAGGGCTGTACGCAGTACGGAACAACGTCGACAGGCTTGCCGAAGACCACGCGAACGCCCGCGCTGTTGCGGACGTACTTGCAGACGCCGTACCGGGCTCGGTCAAGCCGGACCAGGTGGAGACGAACATCGTCGTCGCCGATCTCTCCGCCACCGGCAAATCTGTCGTACAGGTGATCGATCGGGCCAAGACCGAGGGCGTCCTGATCGGCGGAGTCGGCGCCACCACGCTACGGCTGGTAACCCACCTGGACGTTTCCGCCGCAGACTGCCACCAGGCCGCCGAAGTCATCGCCCGCATCTTGAAATAGCTGCGGAGTCAGACCGTCGATTCATCCGGCAGGTCAATCTGGAGTCCGTCCAGGGGCCGCGGCTGGGCTTGGTAGCGCGGCCTGGCGGGCGTGAATCGACCACGACGCCGCCGAGGGGGGCAGGAAGTTGTTTACCAGGCTTCTTGGCATTGCGCATCTCTGCGGCGTGGAATTCGTGTTCGTCAAGGTTCAGCGGCACCCGTGCAAGGTGCTCGATGACGAGCGAGTCGAGCGATCGCTGCAGACGGACGGCGTCGTCTTCGTGGATCGCCAGGCCGCCGAAAAGGAACGCGTGGCTGCCGGCCGTGCTTGCCCGATTCGTTGACAGAGAGCGGGTACATGAATCCCCAAGGAAAGGGCACGAGGTCCGGCTTGCGCCGGACTCGTTATCTCGTCGAGTCAACCTGTGGGCACCGCGTTGGCAGTTCCACCCAGTTGATCGGCACCGCGTTGGCGGTCATGCCGACGAGAACAGCGTGAGGAGCGGAATTGTTCTCTGTCAGGCTGGGCTCACACAGCGTAGGCGGCAAGGCTGCTCGCCTTCTGGCCGCTGGGTCTTGTCGGAGCGGTTGAGGAATGCCGGGTAGGCTCGACGGTGTCTGATTGGATCGTCGGGGAGAGCCGTGCGAGAGATCGTCGTGTTCAGCGGAAGTGCCCATCACAGCCTTGCCGAAGAGATTTGCGCCGACCTCGGCGTCGAGCTGTCACCGATCGAGATCAGTCGGTTCAGCAACGACTGCCTGCAGGCGCAGTTGCTCGCCAATTGCCGTCAGCGTGACGTCTACATCGTGCAGCCGCTGGTGCCGCCGACGCAGGAACACCTGATGGAGTTGCTGCTGATGATCGACGCCGCCCGGGGTGCCTCGGCCGCGCAGATCACCGCGGTGATGCCGCACTACGCGTACGCGCGATCCGACAAGAAGGACTCCTCCCGGATCTCCATCGGCGGTCGCCTGGTCGCGGACCTGCTGGTCACGGCCGGCGCTACCCGGGTGCTGACGATGGCCCTGCATGCGCCGCAGGTGCATGGCTTCTTCTCCGTCCCGGTGGATCACCTGACCGCGATCGGCGTGCTGGCTGAACACTTCCGGGACAGGGATCTGACCAACACGGTCGTGGTCAGCCCGGACCTCGGCAACGCCAAGACCGCCACCCAGTTCGCTCGGCTGCTCGGCCTGCCCGTGGCAGCAGGCAGCAAACAGCGCCTGTCGGACGACAGCGTGGTGATCGACGCGATCGTCGGTGACGTCAGGGGCAAACGAGCGATCGTGCTGGACGACGAGATCGCCACCGGCGGCTCGATCATCGAACTGCTGGACCGGCTCGAGACGCTCGGCTGCGGCGAGGTCGCGGTGGCGTGCACCCATGGCCTGTTCGCAGGCAAAGCCGTTGAGCGGCTGCGGTCGCACCCGTCCATCAACGAGGTGGTCACGACCGACACGGTGCCGCGACCGGACGGGTTCCCGGAGCTGCAGGTCCGCTCGGTGTCAGGCCTGTTCGCCGCGGCGATCTCGCGCATCCACGCGGGCGAGTCGGTCAGCAGTCTCTTCAACGGCGTCGACCCCAGTCATGCCCCGCCGCAACCCAGGCTGCCCTTCTGACCCTCACGGCGTTTCCGACCCTTACGGCGAGCAGCTGAGTTGAGCGATGCCCCAGTCGGCATGGTCGCTGTTCTTGCCATTGCCGCCGTCTGTGGTGGAGAGCGTGAGCCGTTTGATGCCGGTGACGTCGACGTCGACGACAGTGGCAGGGTTGCCGGAGCGGATCACCGGAGTGCTGACGAGTTCACGGCCGTCGCCGGTGAGGACGAAGGTGACCGAGCCCTCCCCGCTGGTGGTGTCGTCGTCGATGCCGACCTCCGCGGCGAACCGGGTGCAGGCGCCACCGAGCCAGGTGGTCAGCGAGCTGGGGGCGTGTGATCCGATGCCCTTGGCGTAGGTCTTGCCGGCGATCGTCAGGGTGCCCGGCGGGTTGTCGCCACCGTGGCTGTGGTCGCGCTGCTGGGGCCGCCCGTAACCGTTGGTCTCGTTCGTCCAGGGCAGATCACTCACGTACGCCGCTCCGCGCGGCGGCAGTGGGTCGGCGAAGATCGGCGCCGCGTCGGCCGAGTGGATCCGGCGGCCGTCCGGCGCGGTGTAGTTGCCGGCGACAACCAGCTCCAGATCGCCACGGACACCGGTCGGGCCGAGCCTGAGCGTCCAACTGCCGCTGACACTCTCGCCGTCATTCAGCCGCGCCTTGCGGACCGGAGCGCCCGACACGAGCGACCAGCCCGCAGGAATCTCGGGAGCAAGCGTCAGGTCCTTCACCGGCCCACCGGTCCTCGCGACGAAGATGCCTTGGACCTTCACGGTGTCACCGGTGGCGATCTCGGTCGACGAGGCGTCCACCAACACCGTCGTACTGGGCGCTGGTTGGTGCGGCTGGTCGCAGGTGGCAAGTCCGGGAGTGAACGGGCAGGCCTGGATGGCGAACCCGCCGCGTTCGCGAACCGGGATCGTCAGCCTGTCAGCAGCGGACCGTACAGCGGCAGATCGCTTCAGCAGGGAGCCGTCGTCGGTGATGCTCTCGACCAGCCAGCGGCCGGTGCCGAGGAACGACAGCGGTACGTCGGTGGTGCCCGCGGCGCCCGAGCGGATCCCGCCGACGAACCAGCGGTGCCCGTCCCGCCGGGCGATCACCGCCTCCTGCCCGGGGTCGCCCGCGACCAGCCGGGTCTCGTCCCAGCTGGTCGGCAACTGGGACAGGAAGCGAACGCCCTCGGGTTGCGAGGCGAGTTCCTCCGGGGTGCTGACGATGTGCGTCCAGCCGGATTCATAAACCACCGGCAGGGCCAGTTCGTGCGCGTTGGTGGTCTGCGTCTTGGGGTTGGCCGGAGTGGCGAAACGGGTCGGGGTGTAATCCATCGAGCCGACCACGTTGCGGGTGAAGGGGAGGATGGTGTTGCGGCTCGCGTTCAGGCCGTTCTCCTCGCCGCGGACACCCTCCATCGTCATCAGCTGTGGCCAGGTCCGGGCCAGCCCGTGCGGCACGGTCGCGCCGTGGAAGTTGATCATCAGGTGGTACTTCGCGGTGTCAGCCAGGATCGCGTCGTACCACTGGTAGCGGCCCTGGGTGTCGGACTCCATGAAGTCGACCTTGATGCCTTTGATGCCCCAGGCAACGAGCTTGGGCAGCCAGTCGTCCCGCTGTGCCTGTGACTCCAGGCTGGTCCAGTGGAACCAGAGGAGCACCTCCACCCCGCGGGCCCGGGCGTAGCGGGTCAGCGCCGGGATCCACGCCGGGCTCCACCCCTCGTCCACCAGCACGTACTTGAAGTTGTTCTTGGCGGCGGCGTCGACGTAGTCCTTCTGGCGTTCGAAATCGCGCGGACTGGAGTTCTCTGCGAGCCAGGACCACGACGAGAGGCCGGGCTGGATCCAGGAGGTGTCGGTGAACTTGGCCGGATCCGCGAGGTCGTCGACAAGGGTCGAGCCAGTGACGGTGGCAAGGTCACCGACGATCATCGTGCGCCAGGACGTCGCCAGCGGACCGGTCGAGGCCACCTGCGCGTCGGCCAGCTGGACGTCGTACCGGCTGGAGCCCTGGGTGTGGGTGAGGCGGCCGCCGGAGTAGCGGCCGTCCAGGCCGGACTCGGCGAGCAGCGCGTAGGTGTCGCCGGTACGGAAGAGCGCGGGGTGGCCGAACTGTCCGGTCGGCGCGGTTGCGGC
>JAWWPC010000351.1:0-3175 GCA_033851055.1 Kribbellaceae bacterium
TGCGCGATGACTACCCCGCCCTCCCCACCCGCTGGGCCGCCCACCTTCACCTCGGACCCTGACGAGACCATGCCACGAAAGCCGTGCGGCGCAGTGACCTCCTGAGACCACCGCTTTCACAGATCAACATCGCGGAGTGCGGTGAGATGGAATCCGGCGCTAACCGGCTACCCACTTCACCCCCATCAGGGCCCTCCACTCGGGTCGGAGCCACCAGCCGCAAGGTAGCTCCGGGTTCGCAGGGGCGCATGAGGCTCGGTGATCCGGATCAGTAGCTTCTCCTGACCTTCGATGCGGGCTCAGGAGAAAGGCCCTGCGATGCGGCGGGAGTGGGAGCTAGAGGACCTCATCGAGTTCTGGACGCTGGATGAGGCGGAGTTCAAGCTGCTGGCTAACAAGACCGGGTCGACGCGGCTGGGGTTCGCCCTGATGCTGAAGTTCTTCGAGCAGGAAGCCCGGTTTCCCCGGCGGGAGGACGTGCCGAAGGCGGCGGTCGAGTTCGTGTCCGGGCAGGTCAAGGTCGACGCGGCGCTGTTCGCCGAGTACTCCTGGTCCGGCCGGACGATCGAGTATCACCGGGCGCAGATCCGGGAGTTCCACCAGTTCCGTGAGCCGACGGTCGGCGATGAGGACAAGCTGATCGCCTGGCTTGCCGGGGACATTTGCACAGTCGAGACGACCCGAGACCGTTTGCGCAGTGCGCTGCTGGCTCGCTGCCGTGCGGAGCGGATCGAGCCGCCGAAGGCGGGACGGCTGGAGCGTCTGCTGGGCGCGGCCGAGACCATGTTCGCGTGGCAGTTCACCGCGACGACGATGGCGCGTCTGGGAATGGAGTCGATCCGCGGCCTGGAGGAGCTGATCGCCGTCGACGACCCCGACGCGCCCGGTGGCAGGCGCGGTTTCCTGCAGGAGCTCAAGCAGGATCCGGGGCCGATCCAACTGGACACGTTGCTGGCCGAGATCGTCAAGTTGGAGCGGGTGAAAGCGATCGGGCTTCCACCGGGCTTGTTCGAGGGTGTGTCGGAGAAGGTCGTGGCCGGGTGGAGGACCCGGGCGATGAAGATGTACCCCTCCGACTTCGCCGCCGCCCAGGCGCCGGTCCGTCTGACGCTGCTCGCCGCGCTGTGCTGGGCGCGTAAGGCCGAGATGATCGACGGCCTGGTCGAGCTGCTGATCCAGCTCGTCCACAAGATCAGCGTCCGTGCGGAGAAGAAGGTCGAAAACGAGATCAACACTGAGTTCCGTCGGGTGCATGGCAAGAACGGCATCTTGGTCAAGCTGGCCGCCGCGGCGCTGGCGCTTCCGGAGGAGATCGTCCGCAAGGCCCTGTACCCGGTTGTTGGGAAGCGGACGTTGGAAGACATCGTCGCCGAGGCCACAGCGAACGAGAAGGCGTTCAACATCCGGGTACGAGTGAAGCTGCGCGGCTCCTACTCCCACCACTACCGGCGGGGCCTACCCAAGCTGCTCAACGCGGTCAGCTTCCGCTGCAACAACGAGGCCTTCCGGCCGGTGATGGATGCCCTGGCCCTGCTGAAGCGCTACCAAGACAGCGACATGGACTTCTACGACCCTGCCGAGCCTGTTCCGCTGGCGCACGTGGTTCCCGAGGACTGGAAGGAAGCCGTCGTTGATCCCGACACCGGGTTAATCGAGCGCATCCCGTACGAACTATGCGTGCTTGTCGCGCTGCGCAAGGCGATCCGTCGGCGCGAGATCTGGGTCGAGGGTGGCAACATCTGGCGTAACCCCGAGGACGACCTTCCACCAGACTTCGAGGAGAACCGGGACGTCCACTACGAGGCGCTATCCAAGCCCCGCGACCCGCAGGCGTTCATCGCCGACCTCCAACGGTGCCACACCGACGCGTTGACCAGGCTGAACACGGCCCTGAAAAAGGGCGCCACGGGCGGGGTGCGGATCACGACAAGGATGGGCGAGCCGTGGATCAGCGTCCCGCCGGTGGCCAAACAGCCCGAGCCGACCAACCTCAAGGCGCTCAAGGAGGAGATCGCCCGTCGCTGGGGCGTCATCGATCTGCTGAACCTGCTCAAGGAAGTCGATCACTTCACTCACTTCACCTCGGAGTTCACCTCGGTTGCCTCCCGCACGATCACCGGCCCCGAAGTGCTGCGGCGGCGTCTTCTGCTGTGCACCTACGGGTTGGGCACCAACGTCGGTATCAAGCGGGTCGCCGACGGGATCGCCGCGGCAACCGAGGCCCAGGCCGACGCGGATACCAGAGCCGATTCGGAGGCGGCGCTGCGGCGGACTCGGCGGCTATTCATTAACCGTGACAATCTGCGCGCCGCGATCCGCATTGTGGTCAACGCGACCCTCGCCGCGCGTGACACCTCGCTGTGGGGGCCAGGGACCGCATGCGCCGGGGACTCCCGCAAGTTTGGATCATGGTCAGCCAACTTCATGACCGAATGGCACCAGCGCTATGGAGGGGCGGGAATCATGGTGTATTGGCATGTCGAGCGCAAATCAGTGTGCATTTATTCGCAGGTTAGGTCCACCTCGGCGTCGGAGGTGGCTTCGATGATCGAGGGCCTGCTGCGTCATCTCACCAGCGCCGAGATCGACCGCCAGTACACCGACACCCACGGCGCCTCGATCGTCGGGTTCGCCTTCGCGCATCTGCTCGGGTTCAAGCTGCTGCCCCGGCTGAAGAACATCGGCTCGGCCCGGCTGTACCGGCCCGGCGCCGGCGAGGACGAGTCGTGGCCCCAGCTCGACGGCGTGCTGTCGAACAAGACGATCGATTGGGACCTCATCGCCCGCCACTACGACCAGATGATCAAATACGCGACCGCACTGCGCCTGGGCACCGCCGAGGCCCACCAGATGCTGCGCCGCTTCACCCGCGGTGGCCCCAAACACCCCACCTACCAGGCCATCGAGGAACTCGGCCGAGTCATGCGCACCATCTTCGTCTGTGACTACCTGGCCAGCGAGGAGCTGCGCCGAGAGATCCACGAAGGCCTAAACGTCGTGGAGAACTGGAACAGCGCCAACAAAGACATCTTCTACGGCAAGGCCGGCGAGCTCACCGGTGATGACAAAGAGCATGTCGAGGTCTCCGCGCTGGCGCTGCACCTGATCCAAGCCGCGATCGCCTACCTCAACACCATCATGATCCAAATCGTCCTGGCCGACTCGAAGTGGCGGA
>JAWWPC010000326.1:0-3221 GCA_033851055.1 Kribbellaceae bacterium
ATGTCCGTAGGCCAGCGCATCCTCGGCGGAGGTGAAGTCGTAGCCTGGCCGGACGGTGACGTTGACGAGGTAAGCCAGCGCGTCGGCGTTGGCGACTGCGGAACCGGCGAGGCCGCCAGCTGCGAGGAGACCGACCGAGGCCAACAGTCCGCATCTCGTCGATCGTCCCATTTTCGTACACCGCATTGTGTATACGTGTATAGCAGAATCGTGTATACGTGTATAGCAGTAGTGAATCGTTGTCACAGGGTTCGGTCGATCGGTATGACCGTGGACGACTCAGCCAGCGCCCAGACTCGCTGCGGTGCCTGGCTGGCGTCAGTCACACCGACGGGTCGGCACTGCGTCGGGCAGGGGAGAAGGCATGAAGATCGTCACCTCGGCATCCCGCCGTTGGGCGCAGGGGCTCGTCGTCGGAGTGGTGCTCACAGTCGGTGTGCCGCTTGCGGGCGCTCCGATCGCGAACGCAGACAACAGAAGGCTCAACTCAAGCGTCGCCGCCAATGTGTACACCATTCAGCACCAAGCGGGCTGCACCACCGATCTCAAGATCAGCCCGCAGCTGCAATTGGCCGCACAATGGCACGCCGACGACGTACTCGGCAATCGCGCGCTAGACGGTGACATCGGCTCCGACGATTCGACCGTTCAGGATCGCGCCAATGCTGCCGGCTTCAAGGGAGCCGCCTCGGAGACCGTTGCGATCAACCCAGCGTTGGCGATCAGTGGCATCGAGATCATGAACGACTGGTACTACCGACCGGACTACATGGCCATCATGTCCAACTGCGCCAACAGCCAGATCGGTGTCTGGTCGGAGAACAGCCTCGACCGCACCGTCGTCGTCGCCGTGTACGGCACACCGGCTTGATCGGAACCCGACGCAGCGCAAATCTGCGCGCGCAGAATGACGCCGCGAACGTCTTCGTCTCCGTGCCGGCCCCGCGGCCATCGATTCCGAGTGCTCTCCTGCTGCCGCAGGACAAGCCCGCGCCGACCAACCGACTTTGCGGTCGCAGAGTGGCACCAGCCGCTCCGGTTGTATCACTGTCTCGGAGCCAGAGATTCGATCCACCGGCAGAGCGGCAGGCCCGTCAATTCCCCCGCACCGCGCGGGAGCCGTCGCCGAGCCCTTACGTGTAAGAATTATTTCCAACTTTACATGTACACCGCGCTGTTATACATGTACAGTCCGAGTTCGTACACTCAGTCCACTACCTCCGCGGCTCATGACAGCAAAGGGGCAACCGTGATCGCGATGGGATCGACCGCTGCACCCATACGAGCCGTTGGTGGCTTCTTCGCGATGTCGCTGGACACCTTCGTCCAGATGTTCCGACCGCCCTGGGCCTGGCGCGAATTCCTCTTGCAGACATGGTTCGTCGCACGTGTATCCCTGTTCCCGACGGTGATGCTGGCCATCCCGTTCACCGTCCTGACCACCTTCACCATCAACATCTTGTTGGTCGAGATCGGCGCAGCGGACTTCTCCGGAACGGGCGCGGCACTCGGTACGGTCACCCAGATCGGGCCGATCGTCACGGTATTGGTCATTGCCGGGGCCGGTGCGACCGCGATGTGCGCCGACCTGGGGGCCCGCACCATCCGCGAGGAGCTAGACGCTCTGCGGGTCCTGGGCATCAACCCCGTCCAGGCGCTCGTGGTCCCGCGAGTGTTGGCGGCCACCTTGGTGTCGCTGATGCTCGCCGCTCTGGTGACACTGGTGGGCATCGTCGGCGGCTTCTTCTTCGCCGTCTTCTTCCAACACGTCAGTCCCGGCGCCTTCGCTGCCGGATTGACGTTGTTGGTGGGGACACCGCAAGTCATCGTGTGCTTAGTCAAGGCCGCCATCTTCGGGCTCGCCGCCAGCCTGATCGCCTGCTACAAGGGCATCTCCGTGGGCGGTGGTCCGCAAGGGGTCGGCAACGCGGTCAATGAGACCGTCGTCTACACCTTTCTCGCACTGTTCGTCATCAACGTGATTGCCACCGCGGTCGCGGTGAAGGCCACCACATGACGACATCAGTTGCCAGCACTCAATTCCCGCGCGTTCGGCGGACGGTGAGCGGTTGGGTCGAAGGCTGGGACCGGGTTGGCCGGCAGGCGCAGTTCTACGCCGACACCGTCAAAGGTATCGGTGATGCCCTCGTGCACTACCGGACCGAACTCGTGCGCCTGATCGCCCAAATGAGTCTGGGAGTCGGCGCACTTGCCGTGATCGGGGGCACCGTCGTCATCGTGGGGTTCCTCACCTTGTCGGCCGGCTCGTTGATCGCGGTCCAGGCGTACAGCCAGCTGCAGCAGATCGGAGTCGACGCGCTGGCCGGATTCACCTCCGCCTTCCTGAACGTGCGATTGACCTCGCCGCTGGTCGCCGGCATCGGTCTGGCCGCCACCATCGGAGCGGGCTCCACGGCGCAGTTGGGTGCGATGCGCATCAGCGAGGAGATCGACGCGCTCGAAGTGATGGGCATCCGTTCGGTCGCCTACCTGGCGTCGACCAGGGTGATCGCGGGCGTGGTCGTCGTGATCCCGCTGTACTGCATTGCGGTGCTGATGGCCTTCCTGGCGACGCGAGTGGGCACCACCTTCGTCTACGGGCAGTCCACCGGCGTCTACGACCACTACTTCAACACCTTCCTGAACCCCACGGATCTGATCTGGTCGTTCCTGCAGGCCGTTGCGATGGCGATCGTGATCATGCTGGTCCACACCTACTACGGCTTCAATGCCTCCGGTGGCCCGGCTGGGGTCGGGGAGGCCGTCGGGCGCGCCGTACGTACGTCTTTGGTGTCCGCGGTGTTCGTCACGTTGTTCGTCTCACTGGCCATCTACGGCCAGTCCGGCAACTTCCACCTGTCGGGATAGCCGATGGATTCGACCGGACGAGACAGGCGGATAAGTCCGAGGTGGTGGACGCTGATTCTGCTGTCCAGCATCGCACTGCTCGTGTTCGTCACTATGTCACTGTTCGCCGGCACCTTCCGGTCCTTCGTCCCCGTCACCCTCGTCTCCGAACGTGCAGGCCCGGATCCGCGCCACGACCGCCTTCGGCGCCAAGTACGTCGATATGGTCTACCCCGTCGATCCGAGCCCGAAGCGACTGTCCGCCGGAGCGGTGATCCGCTCCGAGAACGTCTCCACCGAAGTCAACACCGTGTTCCAAAACCTCACCGACGTCCTCTCCAAGATCGACCCGGCCAAGCTCAATGGCGCACTCT
>JAWWPC010000343.1:0-3133 GCA_033851055.1 Kribbellaceae bacterium
ACGTCCGATGTTGCGGTCACGCTCGATGTCACACCGGGCGTCCCGCACGTGTTCCAAGGCTATGCCGGACTCCTCGATGAGGCCGGCGCGGCGCTCGACCGGGCATCGGACTTTGTGCAGGCACAACTCGGGTACTCGCCGATCCGCGTCCACTCAGTCTGATCCGTTTCGTTCGTAGCTGATCGCGGCGCGATCAAGAGCGAGCGCGTCAGGTCGCAGAGGAGAGGCAGCTGAGTGCTGCCAGTCCGGGCCGTGTCGCCGAGGATGAGTCCACTCTGGACCGGCGCTGGCTGGTCCTTGTCGTCGTTGCGCTCGCCCAGCTGATGGTGGTGCTGGACGGGACGATCGTGAACATCGCGCTGCCGTCCGCCCAGCAGGCACTGGCCTTCTCCAACAGCGATCGGCAGTGGGTCGTGACGGCGTACGCGCTGTCGTTCGGCAGCCTGCTGCTGGTGGGCGGACGGCTGGGTGACATGTTCAGCCGCAAGTGGGTGTTTGTCGCCGGCCTGGTCGGATTCGCCATTGCCTCGGCGATCGGCGGCGCCGCCGGCTCGTTCGTCGTCCTGGTCACGGCCCGGGCGCTGCAGGGGGTGTTCGGCGCTGTGCTCGCGCCGTCCGCCCTGGGTACCCTGGTGAGCGCATTCAATGACCCGCGCGAACGGGCCAGGGCCTTCGGCGTTTTCGGCTCGGTGGCGGCCGGCGGCAGCGCCGTCGGCCTGATCCTGGGCGGGGTCCTTACCGAGTACCTCTCGTGGCGCTGGTGTCTGTACATCAACCTGGTGTTCGCCGCGATCGCCGTGGCCGGCGCCCTTGCCTACATCCGCGGCGGACGGCCGGCCCGCCGGCCGCGAATGGACTGGCCCGGCGCCGTGCTGGCCTGCGCCGGGCTGTTCGCGATCGTGTTCGGCTTCTCTCATGCCGAGACCGCCGGGTGGACGGCCACGCTGACCCTCGGCGCCCTGGTCGGCGGCGTGGTGCTGCTCGCCGGGTTCATCCTCGCCGAGCGGCGTGCCCGTCACCCGCTGCTGCCGCTGCGGGTGATCGCCGACCGCGCCCGCGGCGGAGCCTATGTCGCTCTCGGCATCTCCGGAATCGCGATCTTCGGCACCTTCTTGTTCCTGACGTTCTACCTGCAGGTGGTCAAGGGAGAAAGCCCGCTGACGACAGGGCTGCTGTTCCTGCCGATCACCGGCTGCATCCTGATCAGCTCGAACCTGTCCAGCATCATCGGCCTGGGACCGCGTGCCCTGATCGCGGCCGGCATGCTGCTGGACGCCGTCGGTATGGCCCTGCTGACCCAGGTCACCGTCACCTCCAGCTATGTCAGCGCCGTGCTGCCCGCCCTGCTCATCCTGGGCCTGGGCCTCGGCCTGATCTTCGCCCAGACCATCAACACCGCCACGGCCGGCCTTGCCCGCGAGGACTCCGGCGTGGCCTCCGCCCTGGTCAACACGATGCAGCAGGTCGGCGGGTCGGTCGGGACGTCGGCGCTCAGCACGGTCGCGCTCAGCGCCACGGCCACCTACCTGATCGCGCACCCCACCGGCCCCCTGGCCGCAGCGGTCGCGGCCACCCACGGCTACACGATCGCCTTCGGGGTATCGGCGGGGCTGCTCGGACTCGGCTTCATCCTCGCGATTGTCCTGCTGCCGTCTCGGCGCCGGCTCGTCGACCTCGTGGACGCCGGCGCGGCAACCCCGGCTGTACCCACACCGCCCGCTCGCGCCGAGCAGCAGGCTTCCGAAGCGATTCCGGTCGCCCTGTGCGGCTGCTCACCGGTGATCACCACGATCGCGGGATCGTCAGGTCCTGGACGCGACTGAGGCCAGCCGTGGGATCAGCGTGGTCGCAGTGCCCCCGAGAATGGCGGTTCGCTCGACAGCACTGAGCGCGGCGCTGGTCTCGATCCGCGCACGGCAGGAAACGGCCAGGTCGTGGCGCAGGTACGGGTAGTCGGTGCCGAACACCACGTGGTCGATGCCGACGACGTCGCGAAGCATGTTCGGTACGGGATCGCTCCACGACAGGGCCGTGTCCCAGTACAGCCGGCGGAAGGTATCGGCGGCGCTGGCACGGGCCTCGGCGCCGGGGATGACGCCCATCTCGTCGATGACGGCGAACCGCCCGGCCAGGTAGGGCACGGTGCCGCCGGCGTGCGAGAGGACGTACTTGACGTCCGGGGTGCGGGCGAAGGTGTTGCTGTAGTGCAGTTGGGCGACCGCCCGGGTGGTGTCGGCGGGATAATCGACGAGCGAATCCGGCAGCCCGAGAGCATGCGCGCTGGGGTCGGGCGACGGGTTGGGATGCACGAACACGACGGCGGCACGCCGTTGCAGCTCATCGAAAAGCGGCTTCAAAACAGGGTCACCGAGGTAGACGCCGCGGGCGTTGCTGAACAGCACGACGCCGTCGAGGCGAAGCTCGTCGAGGGCGTAGGCCAGTTCGACCAGCGCCGCATCGACGTCCGGCAAGGGCAGGCAGGCAAAGCCGCCGAACCGGTCGGGATGGTCGCGGATCAGCTCGGCGGCCAACTCGTTGCACCGCCGGGCCAGCGCGCCGGCGGCGGCGTCGTCACCGGTGTGCACGCCGGGGGTGCTGATCGACGTGACGGCCACGTCGATGCCGGCGTCGTCGAGGAACGACAGCGCGCCGGCCCGGGACCAGGGCGGCGGCGCGACGCCGCCAACCGGGTGGTCGCCGGCGTTGGTGGCCTGCCAGAAGAAGTCGGGCAGCATGTGGTGGTGAAGGTCCACGGTGAACGTCATGCCGGCCTCCGACCGTAGACCTGCTGGGCGATGCGCTCGGCCAGCATGATGACGGTGACGTTGGTGGTGGACGAGGGGACCTCGGGAATGATCGAGGCGTCGACCACCCGCAGGCCGTCGACGCCGTGCACGGCGCCGACGGGATCGACGACCGCCCACGGATCGTCGGCTCCGCCCATCGGAGCTGTGGACGTCGGGTGGCCGTAGACGGCGAGGTTGGCGGCAATGACCTGCGCCAAGGAGTCGTCGGTCACGGTGTCGCCGGGGCTGAGCTCTGCGGCGACGAACGGCGCGAACACGGGGTTGCGGGCGATGGCCCGACCGAGCTTGACGCCTTCCAGCAACCGCCGGGCGTCCGGTCGGTGGCG
>JAWWPC010000269.1:0-11172 GCA_033851055.1 Kribbellaceae bacterium
GCGCGCCGAAGGCCATCCTGGAGAAGGTCGACAAGGCTGCCGCGGAGAAGGCCAAGGAGGCCCTCGAGGGCGCCGGGGCCACCGTCACCCTCAAGTGACCCGCGCGGGTCAGTAGCCCGCAGCTCCAGCAGTACATGCAGAAGGGCGGTCCGGTTCCCCGGGCCGCCCTTCTGCATGCTCAGGCCAGCTCACCTCTCAGCCAGGACAGCCGAGTCCGCGAGGACAGCCGAGCCAGCGGGGACAGCCGAGCCAGTACGACGATCCAGCCGGCGGGCCAGGGCCATCACCTGCCGGCGCCCGGGCAGTCCGACGTACCGGTGGGCGCCTTCGGCCAGCAGCAGGACCAGGCCGATCCAGCAGCAGACGAGCAGAGCGTTCGGGACGTCGGTGGTGGTGACTGGCCCGAGCCCGTGCAGCAGGATCCCCTGGATCAGGAACGTGGCCAGTCCGATCACCCCTAGATGCACAGCGGCCCGGCTAGCCAGCACTTGCGCTGTCTTAGAGCTAGGAGCCGCTGCGAGTGTCAGCAGCACCAGCCCGAGCGGTATGGCCCAGACCCCGCCGTACTGGACCGCCGTACCGAATCCCAGTGCGGCTATTGCCACGGCATAGAGCGTGGCAGCCGCCTGCAGCAGATACGCCGTACGGGAGCTCATTCGCAGGCCGCCGGCAACCAGGAAGGCGATGGCCATGCCGATGACCAGGTCAGGGATCCAGACCAGCGGGTTGCGGTAGAGCAGGGTGTCCGAGCCGGTGCCCAGCCGCACAGCTAGCACGACCAGCTGCGCACCGAAGGCGACAGCCAGCACAACCAGCAGGCCGCGAACGCCGTGCCGTGAGGCACTGGCAACGACTGGCAGAAGCACGGGGAACACGGCGTACAAGAGGATCGCGACAGCGATGAACCAGGCCGCGTCGCTGAACACCGCGCGGATCCAGTCGCCGCCGTTCACCGCGCCGAGCACTAGTACTGCACCCCCGATGGCGAGAGTCAGTGGGGCGATCCGCGCGACCCGGGCCATCGTGTAGCGGCCCAACCCGCGACGCCCCGACCGCAGGCTCAGCGTGGGGTAGTTGTAGGCCAACACGAAGCCGGACAAGAGATAGAACAGCGGGACGCCGAGTCCACCGGCCGCAATGAGGTGGTGCAGCATGGCCGGTGCGGACCTGGGCGCACCGATCTGGTGCAGTACGACGGCAACTGCGGCCAGCCCACGTAATCCGGTCAGCGCCAGGATCTCGGGACGCGGATGCGACAGCCCAGCGCCTTGGTCGGCCGAGGTCAATCCCTGCGGAGCCGTCACGACGAGACCCCCGGAACTACCCGCTCCATCTCTGGCGCCTTCGCCAGCGGCCGGCTGATCAGCCGAAGCAGGGCCCGTCGCGATGGCACCTCCACGAAACGGTGCGCACCCTCGCCGATCAGCAGGCACAGCCCGATGACCACCGCCACCCCCAGGTACGCCGCGACGCCACCGGGCGACACGACATTGCCCGGGTCGGTACCGAGATAAGGCAACAACGGCCGGTGTGTCAGGTACACGGCGTAGCTGGCGGTACCGAGTGTCACCAGCGTCCGAGTGGCGAAGAAGCGGGACAGCAGAGCCTGCGGAGCGGCCGCGAGCGAGATCAACAGCAGCGCGAAAGGCACAGTCCACATGGCGCCATAGAACGCGGGCAGCATCCAATCGGCCCCAGTCGGTCCTCGCGACACCACAATCAGGATCACTGCGACGCAGAGCAACTGCAGCACATTCGCAGTGCGGACCCGGAGTCGGAATCCACGCAGCAAGACGAACGCCAGGGACATGCCGATCACAAACTCCGACAAGCGAGGCAGCGGGTTCCGGTAGAGCCACCGGTGCGCGGACCGCGGGTCGGCAACGGACAGGTGCGCCCAGCCCTTCACCGTGAACCAGGAGACCAGTGCGACCTGGACAGTGAAGGCGACGGCGATCAACACGATCAGCCCGACACTGCCGAACCGGCGGGCGACGTACGCGATCACTGGGACGAGGAACGGGAACAACCCATAAAGGAAAAGCTCTACGCAGATCGACCAGCCTGGGGCGTTGTAACTGCCCTGGCCGATCGCATAGTCGCCAGACCAGGTCTGGATCGCCAGCAGATGCCGCCACAGCTCCTGCTGCGGGACGCCATGGGCAGCGCGCTGTATTACCAAGTACAGCAGCACCGCCCAGTAGAGCGGCATCACCCGCGCGATCCGTGCGAGGTAGAACCGCAACAGCCGGGTGCCGTCGGAGGGCGTGAGGGTCGAGTAGTTCCAGGCCAGCACCAGGCCGGACAACATGAAGAACAGCGGTACGCCGATGTAGCCCGAGGCGGCCAGGTTGCGCAGTGGGGCAGGGGCGCTCGCGGGCACGCCCACGTGGTGCAACACGACAGCGCCGGCTGCTGCAGCTCTCACGCCGGTCAGCGTTAGGATCTCGGAACGCGGATGCGAGACCCGATCCCCGTGCTGCGACGACGTAATACCTTGCGGCTGGGGCCGGTGACGGCTCAACCAAGTACCTGACCGCAGCACGGTTTCCCTCCGACAGCTGGGGCATTTGTCGCCAGCAACAGCCGCTGGCTGGTGACCGCAGGACTGTACCTGACCGGGCGGGTCGGATCGGAATACGGCATCGGCAGTTGTGACCTGAGCGTGACTCATCGGTCACCGACACTTGACGTAGAGGGGTTTCGTAATAAGTGACTCGTGCGTAACCTAGGCAACCGCGCCCTCGTTGTACCGTCGCCAAGTCGTCGGTCGGGGCTGTACGACAGGACCCGTGAGGCCGAACCGATGAGGAGGGTCAGGTGGGCGTAGAAGTCCGCGTCGAGGGGCTGACGAAGTCCTTCGGAAGTCAGCTGATCTGGGGAGACGTATCCCTGACCCTGCCGGCTGGTGAGATCTGCGTGATGCTCGGCCCTTCCGGTACCGGCAAGTCCGTATTCCTCAAGACGCTGATCGGCCTGCTCAAGCCGGACCGCGGTCACGTCTTCATCGAGGGCACCGACATCGCCACCTGCTCGGAGCGCGAACTGTACGAGGTGCGCAGGCTGTTCGGGGTGCTGTTCCAGGACGGCGCGATGTTCGGCTCGATGAACCTCTACGACAACGTCGCCTTCCCGCTGCGCGAGCACACCCGCAAGTCCGAGTCCGAGGTCCGCTCCATTGTGATGGAGAAGATGGAGATGGTCGGACTGGTCGGCGCGGAGAAGAAGCTGCCCGCCGAGATCTCCGGCGGTATGCGCAAGCGTGCCGGACTGGCCCGCGCGCTGGTGCTGGATCCGGCGATACTGCTGGTGGACGAGCCGGACTCGGGCCTCGACCCGGTGCGGACGTCGTTCCTGAACCAGGTGATGATCGACCTCAACGAGGCCTTCGGAGCGACGTTCCTGATCGTCACCCACGACGTCAACACCGCGCGGACGGTGCCGGACAACATCGGCATGCTGTACCACCGGCACCTGGCGATGTTCGGTCCGCGGGAGATGCTCCTGTCCAGTGAGGAGCCGGTGGTCCGGCAGTTCCTGAATGCGCAGATGATCGGCCCGATCGGCATGTCGGAGGAGAAGGACGCCGACGAGCTCGCCGCCGAGGCCGATCAGGAGTTGCCGCCGCTGCCGCCGATCCCGTTGCAGCAGTTGCCGAGCAGCGGGATGCTCCGCCCGACCCAGCGACCGCCGGGTGAGTGGTGCGAGCAGAACGGCGTTACCCCACCCCCTGGCTCCTTCGCTGGTGACGTCCCCCACACAGCGGGGGTTACATGAGCGCTCCTTCAGTCACCGCCCCGCTGAAGCATGCAGGATCACTCTTCGCCTTCGCGCTGGACACCGCCCGGGCCTCGGTCCGGCCGCCGTTCCAGCTGCGTGAGTTTTTGCAGCAGGCGTGGTTCGTCGCCAGCGTCACGATCATCCCGACCGCGCTGGTCGCGATCCCGTTCGGTGCGGTCATCGCGCTCCAGGTCGGCGGGCTGATCAAGCAGTTCGGTGCGCAGGCGTTTACCGGATCCGCCGCAGTGCTCGCCGTCGTGCGGGAGGCGTCGCCGATCGCCACCGCGCTGCTGATCGCGGGCGCCGGCGGCTCGGCGATCTGTGCCGACCTCGGCGCGCGCAAGATCCGCGAGGAACTCGACGCGATGATGGTGCTCGGCATCGACCCGATCCAGCGCCTGGTGGTGCCGCGGGTGCTGGCCACCATGCTGGTCGCGTTCTTCCTGAACGGCTTCGTCAGCGTGGTCGGCGTGATGGGCGGCTACATCTTCAACGTGGTGCTGCAGGACGGCACGCCGGGGAGCTACATAGCCTCGTTCACCGCGCTCGCGCAGCTGCCCGACCTGTGGCAGGGCCAGGCGAAGGCGCTGGTCTTCGGCTTCCTCGCGGCGGTCGTCGCGTCGTACAAGGGTGTCAACGCGGGCGGTGGCCCGAAGGGCGTCGGCGACGCGGTGAACCAGTCCGTCGTGATCACCTTCATGCTGCTGTTCGTCGCGAACTTCGCGATGACGGCGATCTACTTCCAGCTCGTGCCGCCGAAGGGAGCCTGATGTCCTTCGTCGTCGACGCCCTGGTGAAGAAGCCGCTCGCCTCGCTCGACCGCCTCGGCGAGCAGTTGGCCTTCTACATCAAGGCGCTGGCCTGGTCGGGCAAGTCGATCACCAGGTACCGCAAGGAGATCCTGCGGCTGCTGGCCGAGGTGACCCTGGGCACCGGCGCGCTCGCGGTGATCGGCGGCACCGTCGGCGTGATCACCTTCCTGGCCTTCTTCACCGGTACCGAGGTCGGTCTGCAGGGCTATTCAGCACTGAACCAGATCGGCACCTCGGCCTTCGCCGGTTTCGTCTCGGCATACATCAACACCCGCGAGATCGGCCCGCTGATCGCCGGCATCGCGCTGGCCGCGACGGTCGGCTGCGGCTTCACCGCCCAACTCGGCGCGATGCGGATCAGCGAGGAGATCGACGCGCTCGAGGTGATGGCGATCCCGTCGCTGCCGTTCCTGGTCACCACGCGGATCATCGCCGGCCTGGTCGCCGTCATCCCCTTGTACGTCGTGGGGTTGCTCTCGTCGTACTTCGCCACCCGGCTGACGGTGACTACGTTCTACGGGCAGAGCACCGGCACGTACGACCACTACTTCCACCTGTTCCTGCCACCCGGGGACGTGCTCTGGTCCTTCGGGAAAGTGCTCGTCTTCTCCGTCCTGGTGATCCTGGTGCACTGCTACCACGGCTACCACGCCTCCGGCGGCCCAGCGGGAGTGGGCGTCGCCGTCGGCCGTGCGGTCCGGACCTCGATCGTGGTCATCAACGTTGTCGACCTGATGCTGTCGATGGCGATCTGGGGTACGACGACCACTGTCAGGCTGGCGGGATAGCTATGACAAGAACACTGACAAGACGACTGATCGGGACCGCCTTCATCGGGCTGCTCTGCTTCCTGCTCTGGCTCACCTACGCCTTCTACGCGAAGGTCTTCACCGACACCGTGGACGTGGAGCTGAAGACCAGCCACATCGGCCTGCAGCTGAACCCGCACGCCGACGTCAAGCTGCGCGGCATCATCGTCGGCGAGGTCCGCAAAGTCTCGACCGACGGCGACACCGCCACGATCGACCTGGCGCTGAAGCCGGACCAGGTCGCCGAGATCTCCAGCGCGGTCAGCGCCCGGATCCTGCCGAAGACGCTGTTCGGCGAGAAGTACGTCGCACTGGTCCCGCCGGCCGGCGGCGAGGGTCGCCCGATCAAGGCCGGCGATGTCATCTCACGTGACAAGTCCGCGGTCGGCATCGAGATCGAGAAGGTGCTGAACGACGCGCTGCCGCTGCTGCAGGCGGTCGACCCGGCCGACCTGAACGCCACCCTGAACACGCTGGCCACGGCGCTGGAGGGACGCGGCACCCAGATCGCCGGAACCCTCACCCAGCTAGACGAATACCTGAAGAAGCTGAACCCGAACGTGCCGGCCCTGATCCAGGCGCTGAACCGGCTCACCCAGGTCTCGCAGATCTACGGCGACGCGACCCCCGATCTGGTCCGGGCGCTGCGCAACCTGACCATCACCGGTAACACCGTGGTGGAGAAGGAACAGCAGTTGCAGAAGTTCTTCAGCGACGCGACCGCGTTCTCGAACACCACGGACGCGGTGCTGAAGGAGAACGAGGACCGGATCATCCGGCTCGGCGACGTCAGCAAACCAGTGCTGGATCTGCTCGAGCGCTACTCACCGGAGTTCCCCTGCTTCCTGCGGGTGCTGACGGAGACCGCGCCGATCCTGAACGACACGTTCCGCGATGGTGCGCTGCACATCAACCTCGAGCTGATCACGAACCAGCCGACGCCGTACCAGCCGAACGAGTTGCCGGCGTACAAGGACAAACGCGGACCCGTCTGCGTCGGGAAGAACTACAGCGAACCCGGGGCGAAGCCGGGCCCGTACACGCAGGACAACCCGGCGCCGTACATCGTGCCTGATGACGGCGTGAACGGCGACCACAACAAGAACACCCGCTTCCCGGTGAACGCGACCCTGAACCGCGCGGCCCCCGGCTTCGCGATGGACAACGGCGCGGTCGGTACGCCGGCGGAGCAGCAGCAGATCGACTCCTTCGTCGGACCCGCGATGGGTGTGCCGGCGAACGACGTACCGGATCTGGCCACCCTGATGATCGGCCCGCTGGCCCGCGGAGGGCAGGTGAACCTGAAGTGAGACTGCTGGACAAGAAGACCTCGATCGACACCGTGCGGCTGGCCATCTTCATCGTGGTCACCACGATCGCCACCGCGCTGCTGGCGGTCACGATCGGCAACATCAGCTTCAACTCGACCACCAAGTACAGGGCCGTCTTCACCGACGTGGTCGGGCTGAACAAGGGCGACGACATCCGGATCGCCGGCGTGCGGGTCGGCCAGGTCGCCAAGATCGCGCTCTACCACGACACGCTTGCGATGGTGACCTTCAGCGTCAACTCCGACCAGGTGCTCGACACCCACACCCGGGCGACGATGCGCTACCGGAACCTGGTCGGCAACCGCTACATCGCGCTCACCGAAGGCACCGCCGGCGGGACCCCGATGAAGAAGAACGATGTCATCGGCCAGGACCGGACCGCGCCGGCGCTGGACCTGTCGGTGCTGTTCAACGGGTTCAAGCCGCTGTTCACCGCGCTCAGCCCGGCGGACGTGAACCAGTTCGCCTTCGAGGTGATCAAGGTGCTGCAGGGCGAGGGCGGCACGATCGAGAGCCTGCTCGCCAAGACCGCCTCACTGACCAGCACGCTGGCCGACTCCGACAAGGTGATCGGCGACCTGATCACCAACCTGACGTCGACCTTGCAGATCGTCTCCCAGCGGCAGGCGAACTTCTCCGCGCTGCTGGTGAACCTGCAGCAGTTCATCACCGGGCTGAGCCAGGACATCAACCCGATCCTCGGCTCGCTCGGCTCGATCAACTCGCTGAACACCAAGACCGCCGGCCTGCTGCAGCAGAGCCGGGTGCCGCTGAAGGCCGACCTGGACCAGCTGCGGACCGTGTCCACCACCCTGGACAACACCCAGAACATCTGGGTGAAGACGCTGCAGAACATGCCGTCCAAGCTGCAGACGCTGACCCGGACCGCGAGCTACGGGTCCTGGTTCAACTTCTACCTGTGCGGTTTCGACGGCAACGTGACGCTCCCCACCGGCACCCGCATCCCGGTGAGCCACGATGTGAACTCCGCGAGGTGTGCGAAGTGAAGCCCTTCCGGGAACAGAACCAGGTCACCGTCGGCGTGGTCGGCCTGACCGTCATCGGGCTGATCATGCTGGCCGCGTTCAAGGCGCAGGACCTGCCGCTGATCGGTGGCGGCACCAACTACTCGGCCGCGTTCTCCGAGGCCGGCGGGCTCAAGCCGAACGATGAGATCCGGGTCGCCGGCGTCCGGGTCGGCCAGGTCCGCAAGGTCGATCTCGAGGGCAGCCACGTGCGGGTCGACTTCGTCGTCGACCGCGGCGTGAAGCTCGGCGACAAGACCGGCGCCGAGATGAAGATCAAGACGCTGCTCGGGCAGAAGTACCTCAAGCTCAACCCGGCAGGCGGCGGCCAGCTCAAGGAGGGCTCGGAGATCCCGCTGGACCGGACCGTCTCGGCGTACGACGTGGTGGATGCGTTCACCGACCTGGCCAACACCACCGAGCGGATCGACACCAACCAGTTGGCGACGGCGCTGGACACCCTGTCGGCGACCTTCAAGAACACTCCGGAGGAAGTGCGCGCCTCCCTCGACGGCCTGTCCCGGCTGTCCCGCAACGTGGCGAAGCGGGACGAGGAACTGAAGAAGTTGCTGCAGCACTCCCAGGTGGTCACCAAGGTGCTGGCGGACCGCAACCAGCAGATCGTCAAACTGATGAAGGACGGCAACACCGTCTTCCAGGCCGTCCAGGCCCGGCGGAATCTGATCCACCAGTTGCTGGTGTCGACCCAGAAGCTGTCCGCGCAGATCACCGCACTGGTCCGCGAGAACCGCAAGGACCTGGCGCCCACCCTGCAGAAGGTGAACGCCGTGCTGGCCATCCTGCTGAAGAACCAGAACGCGCTGGACGCCAGCATCCGCGGCCTGGCGCCGTACGCGCGGGTCTTCACGAACACCCTCGGCACCGGCCCGTGGTTCGACACCTACGTGCAGAACATCGTCCCGGTGCCGGAGATCCCGCTGCCGAAGGTGCCGATCCCCGGCCTGCCGATCCTGGGAGGTGGCAACTGATGAAGGTCGCCGCCTTGTCCAGGCTGGTCGCTCTCGCGGTCGTCATCGCCGTCCTGGCGGTGTCGGTGATCTCGCTCTGGCCGCACCCGAAGCGGATCACCGCGACCGCGTACTTCCCGCGCGCGGTCAGCGTCTACCCGGGCTCGGACGTCCGGATCCTCGGCATCAAGGTCGGCGAGATCAAGAGCGTCACGCCGGCCGGCCGATCGGTCCGGGTGGTCTTCTGGTGGGAGGCCAAGCACAAGGTCCCGGCCACCGCGAAGGCGGTGATCGCCTCACCGTCGATCGTGGCCGACCGATACCTGCAGCTCACCCCGGCGTACTCCAAGGGTGACGTGATGGCCGACGGGGCGCAGATCCCGCTCGAGCGGACCGCCGTACCGCTGGAGCTGGACCAGATCTACCAGAGCCTGAACGACCTGTCCGTCGCCCTCGGCCCGAAGGGCGCGAACGACAAGGGCGCGCTGTCGCGGCTGCTGGACGTGTCGGCGAAGAACCTGAACGGCCAGGGCGCCAAGCTGAACCAGACCATCACCGACGTCTCGAAGCTGACGCAGACGCTGGCGGGCAACTCCAACAGCCTGTTCACCACTGTGCGCCAACTGCAGACCTTCGTGTCCGCGCTGGCCGCGAACGACGCGCTGGTGCGGCAGTTCAACACCAACTTCGCCGCCACCTCGACCACGCTGGCCGGTGAGCGCAAGGACCTCGGCCTCGCGCTGTCCACCCTGGCGACAGCGCTCGGCGAGGTCGCCAGCTTCGTGAAGGACAACCGATCGTTGCTGAAGACGACTATCTCCGGCGCGACCGACGTCTCCCAGATCCTGGTCAAGGAGAAGGCGGCGCTGGCCGAGATCCTGGACACCGCGCCGCTCGGCCTGGGCAACCTGGCCCGGATCGCCAACCCGCAGTTCGGCACGCTGGACCAGCGGATCAACCTGGCCCAGGGTGACGATCCGGCGACCTTCATCTGCTCGCTGCTGCTGCAGGCCAACCAGCCGCTGTCCACCTGCTCGGCGTTGAAGGGCGTCATCGACCTGCTGCCGAAGCTGCCGTCGCTGGGCAGCCTGTCCGGCTCCGGCGGACCAGCCGGTACGCCGTGGGCCCCGGCGCCGCAGCCGAAACTGCCGAGCCCGGATCCGGTGGACACCACCCTGGGCGGCCTCGTGCCCGGAGGTGCCCGATGATCCGGCGCGTACGTCGTACCGCAGTCGTGGCCGGCGTGGTCGCGCTCGCCACGATGCTGTCCGGGTGTGACTTCAGCGTCTACTCGCTGCCGTTGCCCGGTGGTGCCAAGATCAAGGGGCCGGCGTACCACGTCACGGTGGAGTTCTCCGACGTCCTGGATCTGGTCCCGAAGTCGTCGGTGAAGGTGGACGACGTGACCGTCGGGACGGTCGAGAAGGTCTGGCTGGAGGGGTACGTCGCGAAGGTCCAACTGAAGCTGCCGAAGAGCGTGGACCTGCCCGACAACACCCGGGCGACAATCCGGCAGACCAGCCTGCTCGGCGAGAAGTTCGTCTCGCTGGCACCGCCTACCGGTGACGAGAAGCCGCGCGGCAAGCTGGAGGATGGCGAGCTGATCCCGTTGTCGCGGAGTACCAGCAACGTGGAGGTCGAGCAGGTCCTGTCCGCGCTGTCGCTGCTGCTGAACGGCGGTGGTGTGGCGCAGTTGCAGATCATCACCCAGGAGCTGAACAAGGCCCTGACCGGCAACGAGCCGGCCATCCGCGATGTGCTCACACAGCTGAACATCTTCGTCGGGACGCTGGACAAGAACAAGCAGCAGATCGTCGCCGCGATCACCGCGGTGGACGGGCTGGCGAAGAAGCTGAACGCGCAGAAGGCGACGCTGGCGACCGCGATCGACTCGCTACCGAAGTCGATCTCCACCCTGGACAAGCAGCGCGCGGCATTGGTCAAGACGCTGCAGGCGCTGGCCAGGCTGGGCAGCACCGCGACCCGGGTGATCACCGCCTCGCAGCAGGACCTGGTGGCCAACCTGAAGTCGCTCTACCCGGTGCTCACCAACCTCGCCGTGGCAGGGGAGAACCTGCCGAAGTCGCTCGAGCTGTTGCTCACCTACCCGTTCCCGGATGCCGCGGCCACCGCGGTGAAGGGCGACTTCACCAACCTGAGCATCACCCTCGACGTCAACACCCAGAAGGCGTTGCAGGGCATCCTCGGCCTCAACCTGCCGACGGTCGGCCCGACCGCCCTACCCACGGCTACTCTCAGCGTCCCGGTGCAGAACTCGCCGCCGGGCCCAGTCTCGCCCGGGCTCCCGCCGCTGCCGTTGCCGACCACCGGCGCGACCACCTGCATCACAGTGCTGGGCCAGCCGGTCTGTACGCCGAGGCTGGGCAGTGGCGGGCTGGATCCGGCTCTGGCCAAGATGATGATGCCGGGGGTGACCGGATGATCAC
>JAWWPC010000074.1:0-4416 GCA_033851055.1 Kribbellaceae bacterium
CCTTGGCGAGGTCGGCGAGCCACCCCAGGCGGACGGGTCAGTCCTGGTCGAGGGCCTGCTGGTCGGGATCTGCGGCACCGACGTCGAGCTCAGCTCGGGCCTCTTCGGGTCCGGCCGTCCTGGCGCAGACCGGCTCGTCATCGGCCACGAGTCCCTCGGCCGCGTCATCGACGCTCCGGCCGGCTCCGGATTCGCGACGGGTGACCTCATCGCCGGGATCGTCCGGCGGCCCGACCCGGAGCCCTGCCCGGCCTGTGCTCGTGGCGAGTGGGACTTCTGCCGCAACGGCCGCTACACCGAACGCGGCATCAAGGACGCCGACGGATATGGCGCAGAGCGCTGGCGGGTCGACCCGTACTTCGGTGTTCCAGTGCCCGCCTCGCTCGGCCACCTCGGCGTACTGGTCGAACCGGCCAGTGTGCTGACCAAGGCGTGGAACCAAGTGGATCAGGTGGCTGCCCGCGCCTGGTCGGCGCCAGAGCACGTGCTGGTCACCGGGGCGGGACCGATCGGTCTGCTGGCGGCTCTGATCGCTGTCCAGCGCGGGTACACCGTGCATGTGCTGGACAGAGCAGCCGAAGGCCCGAAGGCGCGGCTGGTGAGAGACCTCGGTGGCGAGTACCTGATGGACCTGGCCGACTTGCAGGTAGTGCCGGACGTGGTGATCGAGGCGACCGGAGCCGGACGCCTTGTGGCCGATTGCGCCATGCGGCTCGGTCCCGGCGGCGTACTGTGCCTCACCGGCATCGCCCCGAGCACCGCTGCGATCGACGTACAAATGGATGCGTTGACCAGGCAGTTGGTGGTTCGGAACGCGGTCCTGGTCGGCTCCGTCAACGCGGCCAAGCGTCACTATGCAGAGGCCGTCGATGTGTTGCGGGCGGCCGACCCGACGTGGCTGGAGCGGTTGATCACGCGGACTGTTCCACTGTCCGACTGGCCGTCTGCCCTGCCGAAGGGGTCGGACGACATCAAGGTGGTCGTCGACCTCAGGTCTTGACCTGCAAGGATGGCAGTCATGACAGGCAGTACGCCGAAGGGAGCGTCGGTTCAGGTGTCGGACACGAAGGCGACAGCGGCTCGGACCCCCGAGCAGATCGAGGCGGACATCGCCGCCACCCGGGCGCGACTGGCCTCGACGGTGGACGACCTGGTCGACCGGGCCCACCCGAAGAACGTCGCCAGGCGTCAGCTCGAGCAGGCCAAGGCGCAGGTGATCGACGAGAGCGGCCGGCTACGAACTGAGAAGCTGGTAGCGGTCGGTGGTGCGGCCGTCGCGGTGATCGGCGTGCTGCTACTGATCAGGCGGCTGGTGGGCCGGCGGTGACGCCACGGAAACGGCTCTCCGACGACAAGTTGCCGATCCGGATGCTGCACGACCGGGTGCTGGTCGCCCTGGATCCCGAGGTCGGCGAGCGCAAGTCGTCCGCCGGCATCCTGATCCCGGCGACCGCGCAGATGGGCCGCCGGCTGGCCTGGGCCAAGGTGGTCGCGATCGGCGCCAACGTCCGAACCGTCGAGGTCGACGACCGGGTGCTGTTCGACCCGGAGGACCGCGCCGAGGTCGAGGTCCGCGGCGACGACTACGTGCTGTTGCGCGAGCGCGACCTGCACGCTGTCGCCGCCGGGCGTCTCGAAGACGGCCAGACCGGCCTGTATCTCTGAGGGTGTGTCTGACAAATAGCTTGGCACTGGCGGCGCCCAGGCGGGCACCTCGCAGCGTTGGAGAAGAAGCCACGATGAACCCCGCATCGAGGTTCCTTCTCCGCCTTGCGATGCACCCACCTGAACACCGCCAGCACTCAAGCTATTTGCCAGACACACCACTAGAACTAGAAGCTGTTCGGGCCGAACCGGAACACTGCGACGACGATCGTGAGGATCAGCAGGATCGTGTTGATCACGATCGGCTGGTTCTCCTTGCGCCGGGCGTGGGTGATGATCGCGCCGACCATGATGATCGCCAGACCGGTCGCAGCCAGTGGCACCAGGATCGGGGCGATGCCGAAGGCGCCGGGCAGGATCAGCCCGAGCGCGCCCAGTACCTCGGCGGTGCCGATGAGCTTCAGCGTGGGCTGGGAGAAGTCCTCGGTCCACTTCATGTTCGCGTTCTCGCCGAGCTTCGCCTTCGACTGGAGGAGCTTGGTGGCGCCGGCGGCCAAGAACAGCGCCGCCAGCAGGCCGGCGATGATCCACAGAACAATGTTCATCTCGGGGTTGCTCGCTCTCACTGAGTTAGTTGATGTTTCAAGTCAGACCGTAAGCCTTGCTGAGTTGATGCGTCAACCACGGGCTTAGGATGTCGTCATGTCCGGCCAGTCAAGGGAACCCGCCGAGGAGGCGGCCGCTGAGGTGCGCTGGCTCGACCCGGACGAATTGGCCGCCTGGATGACCTTCTCCGCGCTGATGTTCAAGTTGCCTGCGGCCCTGGACTTCCAGCTGCAGCGGGACTCGGGGCTGAGCCATTTCGAATACCTGGTGCTCGCAGGGCTCTCCGAGGCGCCAGGCGGGATGCGGCGGATGAGCGACCTGGCCGGCTTCGCGAACGGCTCGCTGTCGCGGCTGTCGCATGTGGTGAAGCGGCTTGAAGAGCGCGGCTGGGTCCAGCGTCGCCCGTCCGAGGAGGACGGGCGCATCACTGTCGCCGCGATCACTGAGGCAGGCTTCGAGCAGGTGGTCGCCGCCGCGCCCAACCACGTCACGACGGTGCGCGAATACGTGATCGATACGCTCACCACGGCGCAGTTGCGCCAACTCCACGAGATCGGTGAGCAGATCCTGGATCGCCTCGACCCGGGCAGGAGCTGCTAAAGCTTTCCTGTCCACAGGTCAAGCTGGGGCCGGTGGTGCGGGCGTCGTACAGGAGAGAATGGAAACGTGACTTTTACGCGGACTTCCAGCCGACTGCCCGACTTCCCCTGGGACAAGCTTGCCCCGTACAAGGAGAAGGCCGCCGCTCATCCCGACGGCATCGTCGATCTCTCCATCGGTAGTCCGGTGGATCCCGTCCCGGAACTGGTGCAGGCGGCGCTTGCGGAGGCTGCCGATGCGCCGTCGTACCCGACCACACTCGGAACGGCAGCCGCGCGGCAGGCGGCGGTCGACTGGCTGGCGCGTCGGCTGGACGTGCCCGATGTGGATCCGCGGACCGGTGTGCTGCCGGTGATCGGCACCAAAGAGCTGATCATGCTGTTGCCGACGCTGCTCGGCGTTGGCGCTGGCGACACCGTGCTGATCCCTGACCTGGCCTACCCGACGTACGAGGCCGGTGCGGCGCTCGCGCGGGCGACCAGTGTCCCGGTCGTCACCCCGACCTCGTACGACGCTGGGCCGGTGCGGATCGCCTACCTGAATTCGCCGCGCAACCCGACCGGTGAGATCACCCTGGCGGCCGACCTGAAAGCCGCGGTCGAGTGGGCGCGGGCCAACGACGTGCTGCTGGTCAGCGATGAGTGCTACGCGGAGTTCGGCTGGGACGAGCGGCCGGTCTCGGTCCTCCACCCGGACATCTGCGGTGGCAGCTTCGACAACCTGCTGGCGGTGCATTCGCTCTCGAAGCGATCGAACCTCGCCGGCTACCGGGGCGGCTTCGTGGCTGGTGACGAGGCGGTTGTCGCGGAGTTGCTGGCGGTTCGCAAGCACGCCGGGCTGATGGTGCCGTCGCCGATCCAGGCGGCCATGGCGGCGGCGTTCGCGGACGACACCCACGTCGACGAGCAGCGCGCTCGTTACGCCCGCCGGCGCGAGGTGCTGCGCGAGGCGCTGACCGGAGCCGGGTGGACCATCTCGCTCTCCCAGGGTGGCCTCTACCTGTGGGCGACACACCCGTCGTACGACGCGTACGGTTCTGTCGCTGCGTTGGCCGATCACGGCATCCTGGTGGCTCCCGGTGACTTCTACGGTACATTGGGCGAGCGCCATATCCGGGTGGCCCTGACTGCCACCGACGAGCGGGTGGATGCAGCGGTGAAACGACTGCAATAGCTGATCTTTGGGGGCGGCTGTGTGACGTCCTTCGCTGTGACCGCCTCTTAGTAGGTAGCGGGGCCGACCGGGCTCCGGCCGAGGAGAGGACCGCCCGTGACATTGGCAAGACTTGGCTCGACTGTCGCTCTGGCGGCGCTGGTTCTGGGGTTGACCCCGGCCGGCGCCGTTGCGGACGACGGGTCCCCCAGAGTGCCGCCGACAATCGCTGCGACGGATCAGACACCGCAACCTACGGCAACGACGACACCACCACCTCCTTCGCCAACGGTGGAGACGCCGGTTTCGCCGCCCAAGCAGGTCGCGGCGGTGCCGCTGACGATCTCGCTGGACCAGCCGCCCGAGACGTGGGAGGACCGGCCGCTGACCTTCAAGGGCAAACTCAGCAACGGGGCGACCAACTGGTACATCTCGCTCTGGCAGGCGCTGCCG
>JAWWPC010000111.1:0-4443 GCA_033851055.1 Kribbellaceae bacterium
GTTCCGGTAGACAGAGGACACATGTGAGCCATCGGGGCGACGTTAGTCCGTTCACTGTTGACGACACTCCTGGGGAAGTACAGGTCTCGCGTGTACGAATTCGGATTGGCTGAATCTCTCCCTGTCGTAGGGCGCTCACACAGCGATACCGCACGCAGGTTCAGGGTCAAGTACGTTCTCGCCATAGCATCGATGGATATGGTCTGTGGCCTCGTAGCGGGCCTCGTCGCACTGTTCGTTCGGTTCGATGAGGTCAATCAAACGTTCGTCACGCCATACCTAGTGGCAAGCTTGACATCGCCATTTGTATGGCTCGCCTCCATGGCTATCGCAGGTGCGTATGAGGAACGCTTCATCGGAATCGGTTCCGACGAATTCCGGCGCATCGCCAGTACAGGTTTCTCGCTCACGGCAGCGGTGGCGATCGTCGCCTATTCAATCAAGGTCGAGGTGGCCCGCGGATATGTGGTGCTGGCCATTCCGTTGGCCACCGTTCTCACGCTCATCTCCCGATACCGACTCCGCAAACGCCTCCATCGGCGCCGCGCGCAGGGGCGGAATCTCAAGCGCGTCGTCGCGGTCGGCCACGCCAGCGCGGTCGTGGACCTCGTGCGCCGACTGCGCCGAGAGCCCTACCACGGCCTCGAGGTCTCGGCTGCCTGCCTGCCGAACGCACCGGGTATCGATGCCGAGGTGTTCGGCCTGCCGGTGCTCGGTGACTTCTCCGGGGTAGCGCAGGTGGTCGAGCGGGTGGGCGCTGAGTGCGTCGCCGTGCTCGCCTGCCCAGAGATGGACGGTACGGCGCTGCGCCGCCTCGCCTGGCAGCTGGAGAAAAACGACATCGACCTCATCGTCGCTCCTGCTCTCATGGAGGTCGCCGGCCCGCGTACGAGCATCCGGCCGATCGCGGGCCTGCCCCTGCTTCACGTCGAGCACCCCCAGCTCACGGGCGCTCGGCACGTCATCAAGTCGCTCTACGACCGCCTTCTCGCCGGCCTGCTGCTGGTCCTCAGCGCCCCCTTCCTGGCCGCGCTCGCACTGGCCATCCGGCGTGACGATGCGGGTCCGGCCTTCTACCTGCAGACCCGGGTCGGCAAGGGCGGGAAGACGTTCACTGTCTACAAATTCCGCACCATGATCCAAAATGCCGACCGGCAGCAGGTCGCTCTGCTGGAGCACAACGAAAGCGGCGGCGCCCTTTTCAAGATCAAGAAGGACCCGCGCATCACGCCGATGGGCCTCTGGCTCCGTCGCTGGTCGGTCGACGAACTGCCCCAGCTGGTCAACGTCGTGAAGGGCGAGATGTCGCTCGTGGGACCCCGCCCACCGCTACCGCAGGAGGTCGCGGAGTACGGCGACGAGGACGTCCGCAGGCGCTTGGTCGTCAAGCCGGGCATGACCGGTCTGTGGCAGGTCAGCGGCCGCTCCGACCTTACGTGGGAGGAGTCGGTGCGGCTGGACCTACGCTACGTGGAAAATTGGTCACTCCTGCTCGACCTGCAGATTCTGTGGAAGACGTGCAATGCGGTGCTCTTCGGAAGAGGCGCCTACTGATCAAGGCACTGGCCGGCATGTCGGGCACAGGTCACACAAGTCCCTGTCAACCACTCGTACCCCAGAGGCGTCTCCCTCACGAGTAGCCCAGAAGCTATGAGTACGCCGGAAGGACCCCCCGTTAATGACAACCGTCTTGTCCAACAGCGTGGTGAACGACGACACGCGACGCGGCCTGGTCTACCAGGGCCAGGTATTCGTATACGCGGCATCGCCGGCCTCCACCGAGCTGATCGGCTTCGCGCGCGAGATGATCGCCGACGCCTTCGGGGCCAGGGACCCGCTTACCGCCCAGTTCGACATGCCGGTCGAGAAGTTCGCCGCCCTGCTGGCCGACCTGAAGCCGCGCTTCATCCACCATCCCCAGTGCAAGAAGCTGGTGCCCGCCGTTATCGAGGAATTCGGGTGCAGCGCCGCGGCTACCTACTTTGACGTGCCACGGATGCGGACGTCCACCTCGAACGACTACCTCACCTCCGGCATCTCTTACGCCTTCCACCCGCACCGTGACTGTTGGTACTCGGCACCGTTCAACCAGATCAACTGGTGGATCCCCATCTTCGACGTCGTACCCGAGAACGTGATGGCGTTCCACCCGCAGTACTTCGACCGGCCGGTGAAGAACGGCAGCGCGCGATACGACTACGCCGAGTGGAACCGCACCAGCCGGCTCACCGCCGCTCAGCATGTGAAGAGCGACACCCGAGAGCAGCCGAAGCCCGAGGAGCCGGTCGAGCTGGAACCACAGATCCGTGTCGTGCCCGAACCCGGCGGGGTGATGATGTTCTCCGGCGCCCAACTGCACTCGACGGTCCCCAACACCTCGGGACGGACTCGATTCAGCATCGATTTCCGGACCGTGAACATCGACGACGTGCGGGCTCGGCGGGGCGCCGAGAACGTGGACGCCGACTGCACCGGGACCACCCTGCGGGACTTCATGCGCTGCTCTGACCTCGACGCGATGCCCGAGGAGCTCGCGCTGGCGTACGACGAACAGGGCTGGCAGAAGGTTATTTAACAGGCTTTTCAGCGAAAGTTGCCGGTTGAAAGATGATTCCCGGCAATATCCTGGCGGCCGATTCGATCGGGGACGTGTGTCATCGGGGGTTTCCGTTGGCGCTCCATGGGCGGGGGAACGCAGTGATGACAGCCTGTCGGCTGTGTGGTTCGGCAAGTCTCGCCAGCGTCGTGGACCTAGGCGCGACGCCGCCGTGCGAGTTGTTTCTGACGGAGGCTCAGCTCGAGGAGCCAGAGGTCACCTATCCGCTGCATCTGCGGGTGTGCACCGACTGCTGGCTGGCTCAGTTGCCGCCGCTCATCAGGCCTGAGGACACCTTCACCGAGTACGCCTACTTCTCCTCCTACTCCACTTCCTGGGTGGAGCACGCCCGGGAGTTCGTCTCCAGCGCGACCGAGAGGCTCGGCCTGCACGGCGGGTCGTTCGTGGTCGAGGTGGCCAGCAATGACGGATACCTGCTCAAGCACGTGGTCGGACGGGGCATCCGCTGCCTGGGCATCGAGCCGTCGGCCAACGTGGGCCAGGCGGCCAGGGACAAGGGCGTGCCGACCGTCACGGAGTTCCTCGGGCCGGACACGGCAAAAGCGGTACGGACCGAGCACGGGCCCGCCGACCTCGTCGTGGCCAACAACGTGTACGCGCACATCCCCGACGTCATCGGATTCACCCAGGGCCTGCGTTCCCTGGTGAAGGATGACGGCTGGGTGTCCATCGAGGTCCAGCACCTGCTGACCCTGATGGAGTTCAACCAGTACGACACGATCTACCACGAGCACTTCCAGTACTACACGGTCGCCTCGGCTCAGCGCGCCCTCGCAGCGGGTGGCCTGTCCCTGGTCGACGTCGAACTGCTGCCGACGCACGGCGGTTCCATCAGGCTGTGGGCCCGCCCTGCCTCGCTGGCGGCCGAGGTCGGCACACGAGTGACGGACGTCCTGGAGCGAGAGAAGGCGGCCGGGCTGCACGAACTGTCCGGCTACGCGGAGTTCGCCGCCCGGGTGACCCGGGTCCGCCGGAACCTGGTCGGGTTCCTGATCGAGGCGGCCGAGCAGGGCAAGACGGTGGTCGGCTACGGCGCGCCGGGCAAAGGCAACACGCTGCTCAACCACTGTGGCATCCGGCCTGACCTGCTGGCCTACACGGTGGACCGCAACCCCTACAAGCACGGCAGGTTCACCCCCGGCACGCGAATCCCGATCCTGCCCCCCGAGCGGATCGCCGAGGACCGCCCCGACTACGTGCTCGTCCTTCCCTGGAACCTTCGAGAGGAGATCGCCGCTCAACTGTCCTACGTGCACGCATGGGGCGGCCGGCTGATCTTCCCCATCCCGAGCCTGGAGATCGTCTGATGAAGGTCGTCCTGTTCTGCGGCGGATTCGGCACCCGGATGCGCACCGGTACCCCCGGTGACGTGCCGAAACCCATGCAACTCGTGGGCCCTCGGCCGCTCATCTGGCATGTGATGCGCTACTACGCGCACTTCGGGCACACGGAGTTCATCCTCTGCCTCGGCTACGGGGCGCATCATCTCAAGGACTTCTTCCTGAACTACCAGGAGACCACGTCCAACGACTTCGTCCTGCGCAGCGGCAAGGTCGAGCTGCTGTCCACCGACATCTCCGAATGGTCGATCTCGTTCGTCCAGACCGGCATCGAATCGCCGATCGGTGAGCGGTTGCGGCGGGTCCGCGACCACCTCGAGGGCGAGGAGATGTTCCTGGCCAACTATGCCGACGTGCTCACCGACGCCCCGCTGCCCGAGATGATCGACCGTTTCGCGAAGACCGACGCGGGCGCCTCAATGATGGTCGTACCGCCGGCGGACACTTTCCACTGCATCGAGCTCGGCGAGGACAGCCGGGTCGGCG
>JAWWPC010000151.1:0-2995 GCA_033851055.1 Kribbellaceae bacterium
ACGTCCCCTCCCCGGTCAGCTCGATCCGCCCCACCGCAGTCCCCCGATTGACCGTGAACCAGACCGCCGAGGCGTCGGCGGTGATCATGGCGGGGAAGGCGCCGCTGCTCGGGCTGCGACCGTGAACTCAGTGACAAACAACGGTGTTCTCCTTCAGTTCGAGGATGTTGCCGCGCCACCGGGAGAGGAAGCGGCGGTCGTGACTGACCACCACCAGCGCCCCGTCGTACTGGTCGAGGGCTGCTTCGAACTCCTCCACGAGCACGAGAGACAGATGGTTGGTCGGCTCGTCCAGCAACAACACGTCGTACGGCGTGGTCAGCAGTCGGGCGATCGCTAGCCGCCGACGCTGGCCGGTCGACAACGCACCGACCCGCGTCTGCAACTGGTCCCGCCGGAACAGCCCGAGCCGGCTTGTGCCCGGATGCCTGGTGAGAGCCGACCGGAGAGTCTCGTCCGGCCTCTCCTCATCGACCTCCTGCGGCAGGTAACCGATCCGCCCTCGCCTGGTGAGGCTGCCCTGACCGGGCGCAAGCGAACCGGCGAGGACGTCGAGCAGGGTGGACTTGCCGATCCCGTTCGGTCCGGTGATGAGCAGCCGTCCGCCCGCCGGGACCTGCAGTGAACAAGGATCCAGTCGATCTCGCACTGCAACCCCTACCGCGTCCAGCACAGGACCGTTGTCGGCGGTCCCGGCAGTCCGGAGCGAGGCTGTGAACCGGAGCGGTTTGGCCGGCACCGGGGGCGGCGCCTCCTCCAGCCGCCGGAGCCGCTCCTTCGCGTTCCGGATCTTGCTCGATTCGGCCTCGTTGACCCTGCCGGCGGCGCGGTCGTAGGCCACCTTGTTGTTGTCGGTCATGGCACGACCGATGGCCACCCGCTGGGCTGTCGTGCGGACCGTCACACGCATCTGCGCGACTTCGTCCTCCCACTGCTCCCGGGCCTGCGCGAGCCGGGCCCGCTCAGCCGCCTTCTCGGAGAGATAGCCGCTGTAGCCGTTCCCGTACCGGGTCATCCGGTGCGTGTCGCCGTCCAGTTCGAACAAGGTCGCCGTGACCCGATCCAGGAAAGCGCGATCGTGCGACACCACCACCGTCGTACCGGCTCGGGCCCGCAGGTGTTCCTCGAGCCACGTCAGAGCGGCCAGGTCGAGGTGGTTCGTCGGCTCGTCGAGCAACAGGATCTCCGGCGATGCAGCCAGTACGGCGGCCAGGTGGAGCCGCGCCTGCTCCCCACCGGATAGCTGGGACAACCGCCGGTGGCCGGGCAGATTGCTTAACCCAAGCCCGTGCAGCGCACGCTGCAACCGAGCATCCGCGTCGTAGCCTTCCCTTATTTCAAAGGCTGTCTGCAGGTCGCCGTACTCCGCCAGTACGTCGAGGTTGCCATCGGCAAGCACTATTTCCAAGGAGCGCAGGCGAGCCTCGATCGCTCGCAGATCGGCCAACGCGTGATCTGCGACGGCATCGACATCGAGGTGCAGAGGCAACGGATTGTCCTGCGCGAGATAGCCGATTCCACCTTCGGCAGTCAAGGACACCTGACCGTCGTCCGGTTGCTCGAGGCCCGCAAGCAGACGGAAGAGGGTGGACTTGCCGGAGCCGTTCTCGCCGATCACTCCGCTGACCTGTCCGGGTGGGAAGGCACAGTTGATCTGGTCGAGAACCAGGCGGTGGTCGTAGCTCTTGCTGATCGCGCGCAAAGACAACTGGGTAGGCATACGTGTCCTCCGGACTCGCTGGGTCGGACGGCGACACCGTGGGCGGCGGCACCGGGACGGCGGCGGGTCAGAGAATCACTGCTACCTCCAGTAAATGCGACGACTGTTGCATTAAAATGATGTCATGTCTGCCCCTGATGACGCAACCCGGTTACTCGCCAGCAGACCCGGCGGCCGGACGGCGCGGGTGCGTGCGGACGTGCTGGCCGCGGTCGAGGTCGAGCTGGCCGAGCACGGATACGACGGGCTTAGCATCGACGGCGTCGCGGCTCGGTCCGGCGTCCACCGGAGCACGGTCTACCGCCGCTGGGGAAGTGTCGCCGGTCTCCTGGTCGACCTGCTGGCGGCCGCCGGTGACGACGACTGGCTGCCCGCAGACACGGGTTCGCTCGAGGGCGACCTGATCGGTCTCAATCGCGAGGTCTACGACGCGCTGACAGTCGAACCGTCACTGACAGCCGCGGTCATCGCGGCCAGCTTCCGTACGCCGGAAGCGGCCGAGGCGCTGACCCAGTTCTGGGAGCACCGGTACGACCGCGGCGCCGCCGTCATCACCCGGGCCGTCGACCGCGGCGAACTGCCCGCAGACACAGACGCCAGGCGGGTGCTGATTGCGGCGACCGCGCCGGTTTACTACCAACTCGTCCTGCTTCGACGACCCATGACGCGCGCTCAGGCAGACCAGTTCGCCCGGGACGCGGCTGCGGGTCAGTCGACCCGTGGAGCGTGATCTCCGCCCAGTGGCTTCCAGACACACCACTAGGCTGCATCTACACCGATGAAGGAGGCAACACAGTGTCTGGACGTCTGACGGATGAGGTGGTGCTGGTCACCGGCGCCGCCCGGGGCATCGGCCGAGCGATAGCCGCCAAAGCCGCCGAGGAAGGTGCCGCGGTCGCACTCGTCGATGTCCTGGCTGACGCACTCGACACGACAACCGCAGATCTGAAGCAGGCCGGCGCGACGGTCTTCGCTGCCGTCGGCGACATCACCGACGAGACCTCCGTACGCCGGGCCGTGGAGCAGGCGACATCCGAACTGGGGCCTGTGACGGTGCTCGTCAACAACGCGGGCAAGAACGCGTATGCCGACGCCACCCGGATGACCGTCGAGGAATGGGACAGTGTCTTCGATGTCGACCTCAAAGGCGCCTGGCTGATGGCTCGCGCGGTGCTGCCCGGGATGATCGAGCGCCGCCGCGGCTCGATCGTCAACATCGCCTCGATCCATTCCAGCCTGAACACCGCCGGCATGTTCCCGTACGCCGCGGCGAAG